>PWPR01000216.1 GCA_003557085.1 Clostridia bacterium
AACTTTACAGAACGAAAAGCCATCCAAGGAGGTACGAGATGAGAAAAGAAGACTTATATATGTTTATTGTCTTTTTCGTTAGCTGGTTGATTTTTTCTGGTGACCTGTCTATAAGCTCTTTAATATTAGGCCTTGTTTTATCTGCTGCTCTGATTTTACTTATTAGAAAAAAAGATAAGAACTGGACAGTTAAAGTTCTCATGATAAGAGGAGCATATATTTTTTTCTATCTAGCTTATTTACTCATGGAAGCTTTCATATCCAGCTGTCAAGTAGCTTATCTTGTTTTACACCCTAAGCTTCCTTTAAAGCCAGCAATTGTCAAAGTGCAAAGTGATTTTGATTATAAGAATAAACTAATGTCTATGACCTTATTAGCAAATAGTATAACCTTAACTCCTGGCACTCTAACAGTAGATATTGATCCTGAAGACCAAACTTACTACATCCATTGGATAGATATGAAAGAATTAGAAGGAGATGATCTAAAAAGCGAGATCTTTGGATCATTTGAAGAGATTATAAGGAGGATATTCAAATGATACCTTTTGTGATCTTAGCTGTTCTTATATCAGCAATAATATGTTTCTATAGAGTAATAATTGGGCCAACTGTATTTGATAGGATTGCAGCAGCTGACTCTATGGGAATAATGTTTGTCGTTATTCTTGTTTTACTGGGACTATATTTCAAAAGGGAGATATTTATAGATGTTGCTTTAGTTTTCGGACTTTTGCTATTTGTTGATATATTAATAATGGCCAAATATTTTGGGAAGAAGGAGGAAATTAAGAATGAATAACTTATTAGAAATTTTAGGATACTTATTCATCTTTATTGGAACCTTCTTCTTTTTTATCACAGGATTTGCTATGGCTAGATTTCCTGACTTTTATAATCGTCTTCATGCTGGTTCAAAATCATTAACTGGGGGTGGCGTTTCTATTTTAATAGGAATCATTTGCTTTGAAGGAATAAACATTGTTTCATTGAAGCTCACTGTTATAGTATTGTTCTTGTTAATCACTAACCCTGTTACCAGCCATGCTATTGCTAGATCTGCTTACAGTTTTGGTCTAAAGCCCAAGAAAATCTTACGAGATGATTTGGAGGTGAGAAACTAAGATGATCGAACTAGTTTTTTACATACTATTATTATTCTTAGTAACCGCAGCATTCGCAGTGACATTTATCGACAATTTACTGAGTTCTTTAATCGTACTGTCTGTTTTTAGTGCAGTATTAGTCTTAGTTTTTGTTATTCTCCAAGCACCTGATGTAGCTTTAGCTGAAGCTGTTATAGCTGCTGGCTTATCAACAGGATTCTTTATAATTACAATTGATAAAACGGAGGAAGTATAATGAAAAAGATTTATCCTTTGATTTTAATTTTTACATTTGCTTCTTTGGCAATTTTTCTCTTGCTCCCTGAAATATCAGGTAGTAGAACTTTGAGTGAGTACTATATAAATAGTGGAGTTAAAGACACTGGAGTGATTAATTTAGTAACTGCTATTTTATTTGACTATCGTGGTTTTGATACTTTAGGAGAAGCTACTGTTATTTTTGGAGTAGCGTCTGCAATTACTTTTTTAATACCAAAAAGGAAAGCATCAATGACAAGTGCCCGTTTTAGCCCAATAGTAAATCAAATCATAAAACTTGTGATTCCATTTCTTGTGATTCTGGGCTTCTATCTAATTTTTTATGGCCATCTTTCTCCTGGAGGAGGTTTTACAGGTGGTGTTGTTTTAGCCACAATCTCTATTTTGTTCACTATTACTTTTGGTATTGCTTATTCCCAAAAGATGTGGTCTTATAAAGCGAAATCTTTAATGGAAAGTTTTGGAGGAATGACCTTCATCTCTATTGGTTTGATAGGTGTCGTGGCTGGTTCTAATTTCTTAGCGAATGGGCAAGCAATGTTTGCTCTAGGAAAATCTGGCGATCTTTTAAGTGGAGGAACAGTTCCTCTCTTAAACTTAGCAACAGGGATAAAAGTCGGGGCTGGGTTAGCCATTATCTTTAACTCTATGATAAAGGAGGATTAAGATGCGATTTGCTTACCTTATAGTTGTAATCTTGTTTTGCCAAGGGCTATATATAATTTTAACAAAAAGCAATTTAATTAAAATGATAATGGGATTTAGCATAGCAGAGTCAGCTCTAATTATGCTACTTGTTCTTATAGGATATAGAGAAGGTGGTACAGTGCCTATCATATATAGAGACTTCTCTACAGTTGTTGATCCTATACCTCAGGCTCTTGCACTAACTGCAATTGTCATTGGTGCAAGCATAACTGCAGTAATGCTTGCCTTTACAATAAAAATACATAAAAAGTATGGAACTATAGACCTAAATGAAATTAAAGAGCTGAGAAATCAATAAGAAAGAGTTTTCTACTGGATAATTTTAACTTAGCCCAAGATGTATATGTATGAATATTTCTAATTATTGTTTCTGAAAGTTTTATTATAGATATCATTTGAAAGGAGGATGATGGATGGATTTATTAATTTTCTTAATTATATTGCCTTTGTTTACAGCCTTTGCATTGGGGGTAATAAATTATTTTTTTGAGAGTTTTGTTTTTCCTATAATAATTGGTAGCAGTTTAGTGCATCTTTTCTTAACTATTAGAGTAGCATCTTTAGCCTTTGGTAGCCCTATTGGATATTACTTGGGTGGCTGGGATTCTTCAATAGGAATAGCTCTCTTAATGGACCCTCTAGCCGCTGTAATGTCTATCCTTATATCTTCATTATTCTTTTTAGCAGTCATTTACTCTATTAAGTATATAAAAGATTACATTCTTAAGTATTATATCCTCCTTTTCTTATTGTTAACTGGCACTATGGGAATGGTTATGACAGGAGATATTTTTAATCTCTATGTTTTTTTTGAGATTACTTCAATTGCATCATACTCATTAGCAGCTATAAAGAAGGAAGATGGCGGTGTAGAAGGACCCTTTAGATATTTGATGATAGGATCTTTTAGTGGACTTTTTCTACTTTTAGGAATTATTGTTATTTATTTCTCTTTGGGCACCCTAAATATGGCTCAGATAGCTCTCGGGTTTGGAAGTCTAGATTCTTTCATTCAAGTTAGTATACTCGCTTTAATGACTATAGGGTTTGGCACAAAATTTGCCTTAGTTCCCTTACATACCTGGCTACCAGACTCATACCCAAAAGCACCTGCACCTTTTAACTTATTATCTTCTGGCATAGTCGTTAAGTCTTTTATATATGCTTTGATAAGAATTATCTATACCTTGTTTGGCATTGATTTACTTAAGGAAATTGGGTTTAGTGCCATATTAGTCTATTGGGGAGTATTAACCTTTATAATTGGTCATACACTAGCTTACCAGCAAGATAATATAAAGAAGCTATTGGGATATTCAACCATAGCACATATTGGGTACATCACTGTTGGCTTTGGAATTTTAAGTCATAAAGGAATAGTAGGTGCACTTTATCATCTTATTAATCATGGGATTATGAAGGGAGCACTATTCTTAACTTTAGGTATTTTTATTTATTATTTTAATACACATAAGATAGAAGATTTAAAAAGCCTAGGTTATATACTTCCCATGTCTGGGGTGTTCTTTGTTATTGCCTCTTTGTCAATGGTAGGTTTGCCTCCTTTTAATGGTTTTATTAGTAAGTGGCTGATTATTGAAGGAGCAATAGAAAGTGGTTATATATTAGCTGCTTTTATGATTCCAATAGGAAGTTATATATCTTTAACTTATTATTTAAAGATTTTTAGAATGCTTTACTCAAAACCTGAGGACGGAATGAAAGCTAAGAGAGTGGATTGGCGATTAAATACTCCAGCCCTGATATTAACTATGTGCTGTGTATTATTAGGTATATTACCTCAGTTTCCTCTTCATCTTTTAGAGAAGGTTCCTTCTTTTCTATTGAACAGCCAAAAGTATATCACTGTTTTCTTAGGAGGTAGTTAAATGTTAAATCCAGGTTTTCTATTTCTGTTTATGGCTATACCTATGTTCTATTTTAAAGAAAGGACTAGAAGATTCTTTTCAGTCTTTATATCAATACTTGTCCTTATTAGTGTCTTCACATTAAAGGAAGGTATGTATTTTGTCTTACCTTTCTTAGATTTTGAGATAATTCTTTTAGAAGTTGATCATATTAGTAGACTAGTTGCAATAATCTTTGCTTTTGCTGCTTTAATTAATAACATATATACTTTAAAGGTGGCCCCCAAAAGCCATTACTTCTTATCATTTATTTATATAGGAAGTGCTATTTCAATCCTTTTTGTTGGAGATTTATTTTCTTTCTATCTCTTTTGGGAAGTGATGACTATCTCTTCTTATTTTCTTATCTTCAATAGAAACAAGAAGATTACTGGGAAAACAAGCTACTATTACTTTATTATGCATTTTGTTGGTGGTATAAGCTTACTATGGGGTATATTCTTGCAATATAGTGGGTCGGGAAGTATTTTGCTAGAAAATATACAGTTTGGAATTCCCTTCTTAATTCTTGGGGTTGCAGTTAAAACAGCCTTTATGGGTGTCCATACCTGGCTCCCTCAAAACTATGCCCAAGTGCCATTCTATCTAACTATTTTACTCTCTACCTATACCACAAAGGTGGGAGTATATGGAATGTATAAACTTTTAGATAATGTGCACTATCTTGCCTTCGGAGGAGTTTTATCAGCTATAATAGCTGTTTTATT
>PWPR01000064.1 GCA_003557085.1 Clostridia bacterium
AGGCCCAACTGCAAGTGGTAAAACAGCAGTTAGTGTAGAACTAGCAAAAAAATTAGATGGAGAAATAGTATCATCTGATTCTATGCAAATATATAAGTATCTGGATATTGGAACTGCCAAAGTTAGTGAAGAAGAGATGTGTCGTATTCCACACTATATGATTGACATCGTCCATCCAGATGAAGAGTTTAGTGTTGCTCAATTTCAGGAGGAAGCTTATAAACACATTTATAGTATTCTAAAAAGAGGAAAAGTACCATTTCTTGTTGGAGGAACTGGTTTGTATATTAATTCTGTCATATATGGATATGATTTTAGTGAAGAAGACGTCGATTATAAGTTAAGAAGTTTCTTATATAAAGGAATCGATGTTCATGGTAGTGAAAAATATCATAGACTATTAAGTAAGAAACTACCTAAATTAGCTAGTAAGATTCATAAAAATAATACTAAAAGACTTGTACGTGCCTGGGAAGTTTACTTACAAACAGGAAAAGGCATTATAACAAATAAGAAGAAAAATAATCCGCCAGATTTTGATGTAGTTTTGATTGGTCTAGCTACTGAGAGAAGTAATTTATACCAAAGAATCAATAAAAGAGTAGACGACATGATATCACAAGGACTAGTAGATGAAGTGAAGGATATTATAGATAGATTTAAACTATCAAAAGTTTCAAGACAAGCAATAGGGTATAAAGAAGTCATTGATTATCTTAGAGGTTTAAGTACTTATGAAGAGATGGTTACAGTTCTAAAAAGAGAAACTAGAAACTATGCAAAAAGACAAATGACCTGGTTTAGGAAAATTAATAATATAAAATGGTACAATTTAGACTCAAAAGAAGATATCCCCGTAATTTGTGATAAGATTTATAAGTATTTGCAGGAAAATAAGACTTAAAATAGAATTAGTAGATATTAAAATACAAGGAGGTAATTACCTTGACAAACAAGTCTATGAATTTACAAGACACTTTTTTAAATATTGTTAGAAAAGATGATATATTGACAACAATATTTTTAGTTAATGGATATCAGATTAGAGGACTGGTAAAATCTTTTGATAATTTCACTATTTTACTGGATGTAGATGGAAAGCAACAACTGATATACAAGCATGCAATTTCAACTATGGTTCCCAGTAAAACAGTGCAGTTATATAAAGAATAGAATCTTAGGGGCAATATTATATTGCTCCTTTTTAAGTGAGGTAAAAGAGGTAAAAAATGAAATGCAAACATAGTAATATTATAAAGTTCATAAATAGAATTGAAGAAAAAATCAAAAGTGAGTTTGCAAAACATGATGATATAGCTCTTCATAATCAATCTAAAGTACTTACAGCTTTTACTAAAAATAATGTCTCTGAAGGGCATCTATACGGCTCGACAGGGTATGGTTACAATGATATGGGACGTAATACTTTAGATAAAATTTATGCAGAGATATTCAGTGCAGAAGCAGCTATAGTAAGAGGTCAGTTTGTCTCTGGAACTCATGCTATTAGTGCTTCACTAAACGGATTATTGTTTTCAAATGATGAGATTATTTTTGCAACAGGGATGCCTTATGATACATTACACAAAGTTGTTGGCTGGACATCATGTTCAAAGCATACTTTAATCAATAAAGGTATTAAACCTATAGTGATACCACTTAATAGTAGTAAGATAAATCTTGACTTTCTAGTAGAAAATATCAATGAAAAAACTAAGATTGTGTATTTTCAAAAATCTATGGGATATACATCAAGAAGTGCACTGTCAAACAAAGAGTTAGGAGAAGTGTACAAGTTATTAAAAGAAATTAATGAGGACATAATAATTTTTGTAGATAATTGTTATGGAGAGTTTGTAGAAAAGACTGAACCATGTGACTATGGTGCAGATGTAATAGCAGGTTCTTTAATTAAGAATCCTGGCGGTGGTTTAGCACCTTGGGGTGGTTATATTGCTGGGAAAGAAAAATACATAGATCAAATCATGGACTTTGCGGTTGCACCAGGTCTAGGGAAAGATATGGGCGGAACAAAAGACATTTTAAGATACTTCTATCAAGGAGTTTTTATTGCTCCAAGCATTGTAAAGCAGTCTATTCAAGGATCAATACTTCTTGCGGCAGTCATGAAAGAACTTGGATTTAATGTAAGTCCATCTTTTGGTGAACCAAGATTTGATATAATCCAATCCATTACTTTAAATAAGAAAGACTTACTGCTGAGTTTTTGTGAGAGTATCCAAAGTGCATCTCCAATTGATTCTTTAGCCAAACCAATCCCCGGAGACTTACCTGGATATGATTCCCCAGTAATAATGGCAGCAGGAACATTCATTCAAGGTGCTTCAATTGAGCTATCAGCTGATGGGCCAGTCAAGTACCCTTACAATGTTTATGTGCAAGGTGGATTAACCTATGAGCATATAAAAGTAGCAATAATAAAAGTACTCAATCAAATGATTGAGCACGGATTGATAAATATTAATTAAATATATCTAAAAATTGCAATTACTTTACCAACGATGGAAACATCTCTTGTTATAATAGGTGAATATTCTTGGTTTTCTGGCTGAAGCCTTATATATTTAGGCTCTCTATAAAAAGTTTTTACGGTAGCTTCTTCGCCAATTAATGCTACTACTATGTCTCCATTTTCAGCATTGCTTTGTTGCCTTACTACGACATAGTCTTGATCGTGAATTCCTTTTTCAATCATGCTATCACCACTTACTTGAAGCATGAAAATTGTATCTTTCTTAACTAAGTTTTCTGGAAGTGGGAAGTAATCTTCTATATTCTCTTGAGCTAAAATAGGAACTCCTGCAGTAACTTGCCCTAAGATAGGAATTTTGCAAATACCAGAGCTTGACAGCTGTATATCTTCATTTAAAATTTCAATAGCTCTCGGTTTAGCAGGATCCCTTCTAATATAGCCTTTTTTCTCAAGACTTATTAGATGGTTGTGTACAGTAGCACTAGATTTTAACCCTACATCTGAACATATCTCACGTACAGAAGGAGGGTAACCATTAGCTCTAATTGCATCACATATGCAATCATATATTTGCTTTTGTCGCTTAGTTAGCCGATCTTTCAAGACAATCACCACTTCCCATTTTTTTATATTATAGCAATATAAATTGAAGCTTGTCAAAACAATTGTTTGCATGGAGGAAAAAAAATGTTTAATATTGTATTAGTAGAACCTGAAATACCACCAAATACTGGTAATATAGCACGAACATGCGCAGTAACTGGTTCATGTCTGCATTTAGTAAAACCACTTGGTTTTTCTATTGAAGATAAGCACTTAAAAAGAGCTGGATTGGATTATTGGAGTGATATATGTTTAGAAGTTCATGAATCTATGGAAGAATTTCTTAATAAGTATGAAAATGAAACTCTTTATTATGCAACTACTAAAATGGGCAAAAATTACTCTGAAGTTAAATATAAAAAAGGTGATTTTATACTTTTTGGGAGTGAAACCAGAGGTATTGATGATAAGTATTTAAAACTGAATAAAGAAAATTGCATAACTATTCCGATGCTTCCTGCTCTAAGGTCACTTAACTTATCTAATGCAGTAGCAATAGTTGTGTATGAAGCTTGGAAGCAAATAGATTTCATTAGTTAATAGAAAGGGAAACAATATGATTAAAATAATAGCAACAGCACTTGAGGATTTACCAGTAGCAGAAGAGATGATTAAAGATGTATTGCAAGGCCAGGGTGAGCTAGAAGTTATTCCATTACCATTTCACAGTTTAGAAAATGTTGAGAAGCCATCTTGGTTTGAGTCACTAATAAATGCAGATGCTTTGTTTATAAGGTCTGGTATAGTTGATAAGTGGTTAATAGATCAACTTAAAAACTGTAAAGTCATTACCCTTCATGGAGTTGGTGTTGATCAAGTTGATGTTAATCATTGCAAAACAAAAGGTATTATAGTAACAAATGTTCCAGGTGGTAATGCAAATGCTGCTGCTGAACTAACAATTGGATTGATGTTAGACGCTTTGCGAGGTATTAGCTTTGCCCATAACTCAATGCTTAACAAGGACTGGGATAAAGGAAGAAAAATTGGAAACGAATTGGGTAGCCAAAAAGTAGGCATTATTGGTATGGGTAATATTGGGCAAAAGGTAGCTCAATTATGCAGCTTATTTGGGTCAGAAGTAGCATACTATGATAAGTATCATGAGACAGAAAAATACAAAAAAATGGAGCTAAAAGACTTGCTAAAATGGAGCTCTATTATTAGTATTCATATACCATTAAATAATGAAACCAAAGATTTAATAGGATTAGAGGAGCTTAAGTTATTAGGAGAAGATGGGATTATAATTAATGTAGCTAGAGGTGCTATAATAAATGAAGACTCCTTATCAAAAGCATTATCAAATAATACTATAAGATGGGCTGCTTGCGATGTTTTCTCAAATGAACCACCTAATTTTAACAATAGCTTATTTTCTAGAAGAAATATAACAATGACTCCACACATTGGAGGCTCGACCTTTGAGTGTCTTGACACAATTGCTAAAGTTGCAACCAATGATATAATTAAAGCTGTAAAGGGTCAGAACCCTGATAATAAGGTGGTTTAAAGGAGTTATTCTAATGTATAAAAAGGTTTTAGTTTGTGAAGATGAATCATCAATTAGAAGGTTGCTTGAATATAATTTAAAGAAAAACAATTACCAGCCAATTTTAACTGAAAG
>PWPR01000154.1 GCA_003557085.1 Clostridia bacterium
GACAATTAATTGCGTTGATAGCTCAACTTCACTAAATTTTGCCATAGCCAAAGTTAAGTTAAGTTCTCCTGTATTAAAATATATTAATAAAATAGCAACTAGTAAGATAAGACTACTAATTATTCCAGTAAACAGATATTTAAGAGAAGCCTCAAGCGAATCATTTGTTTTTGCAAAAGCAACTAATGCATAAGAAATCATGGAAACAATTTCTATGAAGACAAACATATTATATAGATCATCTGTAACAGCCCAACCATTGATTGCAAAAAGCAAAATCATCATTAAAAGGTAAAATTTCTGATCACAATCCTCATCTTCTCCGTGACAATAACAAATTACTGCAAAGAAAATAATATTCCACAAAAGCATTAGAACTACTCTCAAATTATCAAATATTAAAGTAATTCCTAAATTAGGTCCCCAATCTCCTACATGATATACAATGGGAAGCATATTGCTTAGCAATGCATATAAGCAAAAAGCAGCATTAGCAATTAAAACTATTGAAGCTAAGCCTAGCCACAAAATCTTTTTTTCTCTATAAAAAACCCCAATGAGTACAGCAATAAATAGTGGGGAGATAACAGTAAATATCATTTTCTAGCTCCCTTATTAGTTATTTAACCCTTAAGCCTAGTTAAGTCATCAGATGATACTGAATTGGTATGCCGATAAATCTTTATTACTAAGCTAAGTGCTATAGCAGTTGTTGCTGCTCCAATTACAATAGCTGTTAGTGTCAAGGCTTGAGGTAAAGGGTTAACCATATTATCACTTAAATTAGCAAGTGGAGCACCCCCGCCTTCAATGTAAGAGCCACTTACTGCAAAAAGTAAAATTGCACTTTCTATAATTGTTAAAGCCATAATCATCTTAAAAAGATTAGTGTTGACGATTAAAGCTATTATTCCTATAAACAAAATGATTAGAACAGCGATTAGGGTTCCTGGCATAATTAATCCTCCTCTAATTTTTTAGTCATGCTGAGAAGTATAATAGCAACACTGGCTGCCACTTTAGATCCTGTAGCAATATTTAACAAGCTGATATTTCCTGCAGAATAAAGCTCTCCAGGAACTCCTTGTGGAAAAACACTAGCTAAATTTGTTAAAAAAGTATTGCCAGTAAAAATAGGTATAAGACCTATCCCAATAAAAAGTAGCAAGCTAATGCTTTCAATAATTGCCAGCTTTTTATAGTCAAGATATTTAGCAACAGTATGCTCACCAAATACAACAAGATGAATTAGTACAACAGAAGCTAAGATAACTCCTCCTTGGAATCCTCCTCCAGGAGAAAGATGTCCGTGAATTATTATATATATACCAAAAATTATGACACATGGGCTATAGAATAAAGACGCAGCCCTTGCTAATACAGATAAGCCAACGCTTTTCTTAGGTGGAGTACGAGAGGCAAATAGCATGCTTATCGCAGTAGCTACACAAAATAGAACAATTGCTTCTCCTAAAGTATCAAAACCTCGATAATCAAATAAGATAGCAGTAACTAAATTTACCGCTCCGGTATCATTAACACCTTCAGTTACATAATGAAGACTTGTCTCATTATGTCTACCATAGTAGGCAAACTCAGGTATATTCAAAACAAATGCTGCAATGACGATTACCAATAAAACTATGCCTAATAGAATTATTCTCCCTTTATTCATTTGGACTAGCTCCTATTGAATTAGAGATGGCAATAATAAAGAGTCCTGTTGACAAACCAGCGCCAACAGCAGCTTCAGCAACAGCAACATCTGGAGCGCGATGCAAGGCAAATATTACTGCAAGTGCAATACTAAAAGCACCAAGTGCTAAGATACTATGTAAAATATTTTCAAATCTCATAGCAGCATAGGCTGATATGACGAGTAAAATTAACAAGATAATATTAATCAGTTCCATGTTCTGGCCCCCTACTATAATATATATATCCTTCATATTCATCTATTACAGTATTGATATCACCAATTCTTCTTTTATAGCAGGCTCTTGCTAGTGCCTGGGTAGATACAGGATTGGAAAAGAAGAAAAAAACAATTAATAATATAACTTTTGGAACTACATATGGTCTAGCAAAACACATCATTATTCCAAGAAATACCAGTGTTCCTCCAGCACTTAAACACTTTGTACTAGAGTGAAGCTTTGCATAGGCATCAGGGAAACGGACTATCCCAATAGCTCCTAGCAGGCAGATTATACTTCCGATTAATACAATGAACTCTCCAAATATTCTCATTCGCTGATCATCCTCTTCTCAAAGTAGTTAGCTAGAACTAAAATATCAACAAACATTAATACACTGTAAACAATGGCTATATCTATAATGTATACAGCATCCATAACAACTGCAATTAAAGCTAAGATAATAACAAGCATCAAGCCAAGGGCATCAACAGATACGATTCTTACGACAATATTGGGTGCACTGATTAGTTTGAAAAAACATATAAAGGCTGCCAATAACAAAATAATTAAAGAAATCATAACCATGTTAATATCCTCCTGACCCATTTTTCAAGCTCCTTAATATCACTCTCTATTGAAACTCTTTCTTGTCTATCTCTAATGCAGAGAGCATGAACAAACAAATTATGTTTATTAGTGTCATAGTCAATTGTCATAGTCCCTGGTGTTAGGGTAATAAGGCTAGCAAGTAGAGTTATTGAATATGGATCATTAAGTTCAGTGTGGTATTCTATTATTCCGGGTTTAACATCATGAGGAGTAAAAACTAAAGTTATTACCGTATAAGCAGACATCAATATCAATATAAAGAAGTGTGGAATAAAAACTATCACTGACAAAAAGCTCTTAATAACTGATAATATGCTCTGAGGTTTCACTAAGACATTATCAAAGCCTGAAGCCTTTAGATAATATGTAAGTGCTTTGATTACAACAGTTCCAGCTAAAGCAGCTAGAACAAGACCTATAGCGGTGCTAACACTAATTATTTCAGTTGTTAGAAATGTCCAGATAAGAAGTACAAATGCAAAGTAACTAAGAAAAATACTCTTCAAGCATAACACCTTCTTTCATGAAAAATATTTATATGAAGTCTACTAATTTTTGCTTGCAAATTCAATCAATTCATTATAACTTGATAGCTAGAAATAAGTCAAAGATTATTGTAACTATAAGGAAAAGTAGGGTCTAAGCAGAGCTGCCTGTTTTATGTGATAAAGGATGTAAGTCATAAGCATCAGTTATGGATAGGGAGTTATTTTTTAAGTAATTTTTGTAAAAATAATATTAAAAACAGTCATATGGCTCAAAAAATAGTATCAGGATAATGTTTCATATGTTATATTTAATGTAGAAAGTGGGATATTTTCATTTATTTTTATTATACAGCTAATTAAAAAAAATATCTCAAAAAATAATTCAAATTTTGCATATCAGGAAGTGTATATGATGGAAAAACTAAATATGCTACAAAAGGAAGCTTTAATGGAGCTTAGTAAGCATTATGCCAAGCAAGATAAGTTTGTAACACCACTTGATATTAAGTCAATTGAGCATATAGAAAATAGAGGAAAAATATATTTAACGAATGATTTAGAGGCATACATGATAGTAGAAGAGATAAAGCCTTTAAGTATTAAATCAATATATTCTAAAGAAGATAAGTATGACAATTATTTAGATTTGCTGATGAAAATTAAAGATAGAGCAAGGTACATAGCACCTCTTAAGAGCAGTAACTTGAATAAAGCTTTAGAAGCTTGTGATTTTAAGATAGTAAAGGAGCATCATCAGCTTGTAAAAAAACTAAAACCCATAGATGAATCTAGCTTAGTAAATGAGTCTTCTTTTAAACCACTTAAAGAGTTTTGCTCAAAGGAAATACTAAACCTTATTAATGCAGAAATCTCATCTTCAGGGTACACTATTGAAGAAATTGAGAAGCAAAAGCATAGTAAATATTCTTTTGCATACAAGGATTTATTAGGACTCGGTATAGCTTATGTTAACAAGAATGGAATGTACTTAGAGCAAATTGTTGTAAACAAAAAGTATCAAGGGAAGAAGATTGGACAAAAAATATTATTACATTTACATCAGAGAGCTAGCAAAGATTTTGATAAAGTAACTCTCCATGTATTTAAAGACAATATAAGGGCATACAATTTATATAGAAAATTATCATATAAGTTAGATAAAGTGATAGCTTATTGGGAGAATTAATCTATGGAAGAATTTGATATAAAGATAAAAGAAGATGAGCTAAAAAGAGAAAAGTTTATAAAGACTAATTTAGGCTTTGTAAGAAAAGAAGCTATGCGAGTATGCAAGAGAGCACTGTTTTGGGAGAATGATGATGAGCTAAGCATTGCTCTGCTAGCTTTTAATGAGGCCATAGATAGTTATGAGCCAGATAGAGGGAATTTTTACAGCTTGGCTAGACTAGTAATAAAAAGAAGGCTAATTGATTACTTTAGGAAAGAAGGAAGGCATCCAATTATAAGTATAGATGACACTGAAGAACTTGATAATGAAAGTCATCCTTATGAAACTAGGTCATCACTTAAAGAACATCGATTATTAGAAGAGAAGAGAGAAAGAGTAGAGGCAATAAAGGTATTAGATGATTTTTTAGCTAAGTACAAACTAAGCTTTTCTATACTAGTTAAGAATAGTCCTAAACATGCAGATACTAGAAATGATCTTATTAAAGCAGCTTATAAGTTATCA
>PWPR01000116.1 GCA_003557085.1 Clostridia bacterium
AATTCTTCTTCTGGACTTGGTGTAAATAAGATGGAACTAGAATTTTGTATTTATAATGTTTTAATTGATGAGTATCCACTGGAAATGATTATTCAAAAAACAGAAATCGAGAATTTAGAAATAGCTCCAGCTACAATCAGTTTGGCTGGTGCAGAAATAGAACTTGTACCAAAAATTTCAAGAGAAAGCAAGCTAAACGAAGCATTAGAATACATAAAAGATAAATATGACTATATATTTATCGACTGCCCTCCTTCATTAGGTCTACTGACTTTCAATGCCTTAACTGCGGCTACACATGTTTTAATACCAATTCAATGTGAGTTTTATGCTCTAGAAGGGCTTAGCCAATTACTGAACTCAATACAGTTGGCTAATCAGTATTTAAATAGAGACTTAGAAGTTGGAGGAGTAATCTTGACTATGTACGATAGTAGGACAAACTTATCTGTGGATGTAGCAGATGAAGTGAAAAGTCACTTCCCAGACAAGGTGTTTAATACTATAATTCATAGAAATGTAAGATTAAGCGAAGCTCCAAGCCATGGGCAGCCCATTATTATATATGACCCAACTAGTAGAGGTGCTTTGTCTTATATTGAACTAGCTGAGGAGGTGTTAAAAATTGAGTAAAAAAACAAAGAAGCTTGGCAAAGGGTTAGGTGCTCTTTTGCCTGACAAGCCTATTTATGAACAGGAGAAAAAAGTAGAAGATGCTGTGATAAGTATTAAGCTAACAGATATTTTCCCAAACAAAGCTCAACCAAGAACAGGTTTTGATGAAGAAAAACTTAAAGAGCTTAGTGATTCAATAAAAGAAAATGGAATCATCCAGCCAATTGTAGTAACACCAAAAGATGATAAGTATATGATAATCGCTGGTGAAAGAAGGTACAGAGCAGCGAAGTTGGCTAAAATGAAAGAAGTACCAGCAATAATAAGAAATATACCGGAAGATAAAATACTGGAGTTTGCATTAATTGAGAATATTCAGAGAGAAGATTTATTACCAATAGAAGAAGCTCGAGCATTAAATGCTTTAACAGGTAGCTTAAATATCAATAAGACTGATTTAGCAAAAAGAATAGGAAAAAGCAGATCTTATGTGTCAAACATGATACGTTTGCTAGATTTAACTAGGTATGTTCAGTCATTGCTGGAAGAAGATAAATTAAGCGTGGGACATGCTAGAGCCTTACTTGCTTTAGATGATGTAGATTTAGTAAACAAGGTTGCAGATGATGTTATCAATAAGAGTCTTAGCGTAAGACAAGTTGAAAAGTTAATAAAGAAGATAAACAAAACTGTAGAGGAGAAGGAAATTCCTCAAAAAGAGCACGTAAAAAATTTAATATTGAGAGATTTCGAGGAAATACTTCAAAGCAATCTAAAAACCAAGGTAGAAATAAAAAGCAATGGTGAAAAAGGGAGTATAATTATAGATTTTTATTCGAATGAAGATTTAGAAAGATTAATTAAGCAAATAAAGAAAGTAAGCGAATAGATATGTTATTAGGTAGCATAATAAATGCAGGATTAATAATACTAGGCTCCATTATAGGGCTGTTGCTCAGAAAGGGTTTGCCAGAAAGACTTAAAGCTACTTTAATGCAGGGGATGTCTCTAGCAGTTATATTAATTGGTTTCCAAATGGCACTAAATAGTGAAGAAATTTTAGTAGTGATATTTAGCCTTGCTACAGGAGCAATGATGGGAGAGTTAATTAATATTGAGCTTAAATTACAAAATTTAGGAAAATGGATAGAAAAGAAATTTTCTAAAAAAAGCAAGGATGATTTTGCTAGAGCTTTTGTAACTAGTAGCTTAGTATATTGTGTTGGAGCAATGGCAATTATGGGCGCTTTGCAAAGTGGATTAGAAGGAGTACACAGCACTCTAATTGCTAAAGGAATGATAGATGGTATAACTTCTATTGTATTTACTTCAACACTTGGTATAGGAGTTGTTTTCTCTGCCATACCAGTATTTCTCTATCAAGGAATTATCACAATTATGGCAGGTTGGCTAAACCAGTTTTTATCACCAGCAATTATTGTTGAAATGAGTGCTGTAGGAGGATTGCTTATTGCTGCTATTGGTTTTAATATACTTAATATTGCAAAAATAAAAGTAGGAAATTTGCTTCCTGCTATCTTTATGCCAATTTTAATTATGCAAATCATAAGTCTAATATAGAAAGGTGAAGGTTATGAATTTTCTGGAAAGAGCAAATCAACTTAAAGAAGAGTTTGTACGAATTAGAAGAGATTTTCACAGAAATCCAGAGCTTGGAATGGAAGAGTATAGAACATCAGATATAGTAGCAAAATATTTAGAATCTTTAGGATTAGAAGTGCAAACTAATGTTGCTAATACTGGTGTTGTGGGACTACTTAGAGGAGGGTCTGAAGGTAAAACAATAGGGCTTCGGGCAGATATGGATGCTCTTCCAATTAAAGAACAAACAAATTTAGAATACGCCTCAGTTAAAGAAGGTAAGATGCATGCTTGTGGGCATGATGGGCATACAGCAATTCTAATGGGTGCAGCAAAAATTCTAGCTGAATATAAAGAGAACTTAAAAGGAAATGTGAAGTTTATTTTTCAACCTGCAGAAGAAGGTCCAGGAGGAGCTCTGCCAATGATTAATGAAGGTGTTTTGGAAAACCCAAAAGTGTCAGCAATGTTTGGTTTACATATAAACACAACTTCAGGGCCAGCAGGACAAATAGAGTATGGTAAAGGACCTAGATCAGCTGGAACTGGCACTGCAAAAATCAGAGTTAAAGGTTTTGGTGGACACGGAGCTCATCCTCATAAATCAGTTGATGCTATAATGGCTTCTGCTCATGTATTAACTGCTTTGCAAACTATTATTTCCCGGGAAATAGATCCTTTAGAACCAGTAGTAATAACGATGGGAACTATAAATGGTGGCTATAGACATAATGTAATAGCTGATGAAGTAGAGATGACAGGTACAATAAGAACACTGAATGAGGATATTAGAAAGTCTATGCCATATAGGTTTGATAGAATAATTAAAGGAGTTTGTGAAAGCTTAAGATGTGAGTATGAGCTTGATTATTCACTAGGAATACCTTCAATAGAGAATGATGAAAATATGACTTATTTAGTTAGAGATGCAGCTATTGAGTTGATTGGAGAAGATAATGTAATTCATGAACCTAAGCCTTCAATGGGTGGAGAGGATTTTTGCTATTTCTCTCAAGTTGTTCCAGCATCGTTTTTCAGGCTTTCAGCACGAAGTGAAGCTAAAGACTGCATATATCCAGGTCATCACCCAAAATATAACTTCGATGAAGACTGCATTCCTATTGGAATGGCTGTTTTTTCCAATATAGTTAAAACATACCTAGATAAAAAATAAACATGTTTTTCATGTATTTCTGTATGCTAAGTATTGTGTTATAATTTACATTTGAAAGTATTATACAGTATGAGTGGTTCAAGGCTATATAAATTTGGAGGTGTTTTAATGCGAATAAAAGAACATCCTATTTTAAAATGGGACAAAGGTAATAAAGTCAAGTTCTATTTTGAAGGTAATGAGTTAGAAGGATATGAAACAGAGACAATAGCAGCAGCTTTGCATGCTAATGGGATAAGAGTTTTGAGAGAAAGTGAAGAATTGCATAGACCAAGAGGTCTCTACTGCGCAATTGGTAATTGCTCTTCATGCCTAATGGTTGTAGATGGAGTACCAAATGTTAGGGTTTGTGTTGTTAAACTAACTAAGGGTATGAAAGTTGAAAAACAATTAGGGAAAGGAGAATTGCCCAAATGATAAATACACAGATAGCTATTGTAGGAGGCGGACCAGCAGGTTTAGTAGCCGCTATTACTGCTGCAGAGCTTGGCGCTAAAGTTATTTTGATCGAACAAGACAGTGCTTTGGGCGGACAGCTAGTCAAGCAAACTCATATGTTTTTTGGTAGTGAAAAACAATACGCAGGGATGCGTGGAGTTGATATAGGATTAATGCTAGTAGATAAAGTAAAGAATCATGAAAACATTGAAATCTTACTGGATGCTACAGCTATGGGGTATTATCCTGATGGAGTTCTAGGAATAAATCAACTAGAAAAGTTTATTAGTATAAAACCTGAGAAACTAATAGTAGCGACAGGAGCTTCAGAGAAAACAATTGCTTTTCCAAACAATGACTTGCCAGGTGTATACGGAGCAGGAGCAGTTCAGACTCTTATGAATGTATCTGGAGTAAAACCAGGAAACAAAGTGTTAATGGTAGGTGCTGGAAATATCGGATTGATAGTATCATACCAGTTGATGCAAGCAGGCGTTGATGTAGTAGCTATTGTCGAAGGAGCACCAACTATTGGAGGCTATTTAGTTCATGCATCAAAAATTAGAAGAATGGGAGTGCCAATACTAACTTCTCATACAATTGTAGAAGCTTTAGGAGAGACTGAGGTAACTGGTGCTGTTATTGCAAAAATGGATAGTAACTGGAATATTATAAAAGGAACAGAAACAACTTATGATGTAGACACAATATGCTTAGCTGTAGGCTTGTCTCCATTAACAGAATTAGTTAGCCAAGGAGGAGCAAAGATCTCATATATAGGAGAACTAAGTGGCTACATACCTATCCATGATGAGGAATTGCGGACTACTATAGATAATATTTATGTTGCAGGAGATATCGCTGGAGTAGAAGAAGCCAGTAGTGCTATGGTAGAAGGAAAACTAGCAGGTGCTAAAGCAGCCTATGATTTAGGAATCGAAAAAGAAGAGGCTCAGAATTTAGTTAAAGAAGCTCATGAAGAGCTAGATGAGCTAAGAAGTGGTCCTGTGGGAGAGAGAATCAGAGCAGGAATCAATAAGTTAAAGGAGGTAAGATAGTATGTTAGAAAGAACTGGGGTTCCATCACCAGAGCAAATAAAAGCTGTAACTCCTGACAAAGAAAGATTAAAAAAGGGAGGAGTAGCCATTATTGAATGTTTCCAAGAGATCCCATGTAATCCATGTTCAAAAGTATGTCCAAGAGACGCTATTTTACCTATGAAGGATATTAACGAAAAGCCTAAAATTGATTTTGAAAAATGTAATGGCTGTGGAATTTGTGTAGCAGGTTGCCCAGGATTAGCTATATTTGTTGTAGATGCAAGCTACAGTAAGGAAGAAGCTTTAGTTAAGCTTCCTTGGGAGTTTATCCCACTTCCTAAAAAAGGTGATGTTATTAAAACTTTAGATAGAGAAGGCAATGAAATTGGGACAGCTAAAGTAGTAAGTGTTCAAGATAATAAGGTATTTGATAGAACTTGCATTATCCATCTAGCCGTACCTCAGGAACAAATGATGGAAGTTAGGGGTATCGATAGGAGGTCTATTAATGGATAAATCTAAAGATATAATTGTTTGTAGATGTAGCGATGTAACTCTTGCTGAGGTGAAAAGCCTCATAGATCAAGGGTATACTAGTGTTGAAGAAATAAAAAGAATAACAAGGGCTGGCATGGGCCCATGTCAGAGTAAAACTTGCGGACATGTAATAGAAAGAGAAATAACCAGAGCAACAGGGAAGAAGATGGAGGATTTAGAACCCCATAAGCAAAGAGGACCAATAAAAGGTATAAAGCTTGGAACAATTGCTTCTGCTAGGAAAGGAGAGAAACATGAAGACTAAAGATGCTGTAATTATTGGCGGTGGTGTAATCGGTTGTGCCATAGCTTATGAACTAGCTAAAAGAGGTATGACAAACATCACAGTAGTCGAAAAAAGTTATCTTTCTAGCGGTGCAACTGGACGCTGCGGAGCAGGGGTTAGACAACAGTGGGGACTTGAGAGCAATATACTTTTAGCTAAGAAAAGCTGTGACGCTTTCGAGAGAATGAATGAAGAATTAGATTACGATGGAGATATAGAGTTTCATCAAGGTGGTTATCTTTTGCTAGCTTATGGAGATGAGCAATGGGCCCAATTTCTAAAAAATGTAGAACTTCAGCATAAGCATGGAGTTATGACAGAAGTTAAAACCCCTGAAGAAGCTAAAGAGATTGTACCTTTTCTTAATATTGAGGGTCTAACAGGCGCAACTTTCCATCAAAAAGATGGACATGCTAATCCATTCAAGGTTACAGACGCTTATTATAAAGCTGCTAAAAGGTTAGGTGTGGAGTTTTTAACTTATACAGAAGCACTTGATATTGTAGTTAAAGACGGTGACATAGAAAAAGTAATTACTACAAAAGGCGATATCTATACTGATAAAGTAGTAAATGCAGCCGGGGGATGGTCCAAGGATATTGCTAAAATGGTAGGAATAGATATACCAGTTTATTCTGAAAGACATCAAATATTAGTAACAGAACCAGTTAAAAAGATTTTAGACCCTATGGTTATGTCATTCCACCATGGGATATATTGTCAGCAAACACCACATGGTAGTTTTATAATGGGCTTAGGCGATCCTAACGAACTCAAGGGTTATAATATTGATAGTACTTGGCAATTTATGCAAGAAATAGCTGAGACAATAACGAACTTGCTACCACCACTTAAAGAGTTAAGAGTTGTTAGACAATGGTCTGGGTTATATAATATCACTCCAGATGCAGCCCCAATTTTAGGGAATACACCACATTTAGAAGGTTTTTATCAAGCTGTAGGATTTAGCGGGCATGGTTTTATGATTGCTCCAATGACAGCACAACTTATAGCAGAACAAATGCTTGGACTAGAGCTTAGCTTGCCTATTTCAACTTATGATTTAGGAAGATATGAAAGAGGAGAACTAGTTAAAGAGCCAAATGTAGTATAAAAAAAAGGAGACAGAGATTTGTCTCCTTTAGAGTATTAAGGTAATCATAAAAAGCGAGTTAGATAATATATGAGCAATTACTGGGGTAATAATATTTCCTGTTCTGTTATAAGAAATTGATAAAATTACACTTAAAATGAATATCTGAGGAAAGTAAAACCAATCTTGATGAATTAATGCAAATATTAGACTATTAACTATAATAGCATTTCGCATGCTGATATTAATAGCAAAAGTTCTTTGTATAACTCCTCTGAAGAAGAACTCTTCTGCTATAGGAGCAGCCAGTACAATTCCGATGAAGATCAATATCATATCGCTGCCACCTAACTCACTTATCATCTGCACAGCTTGCTGTTCTGTGGGCTCTACTCCCAGTCTTGAATATATAAAAAACAGCAGTGCTCCAACAATTATATTTGCTAAAATGCAAACTAACCCATAAAAAATACCAGACTGAATATTGTCAGATGAAAAAGAACCGCTTTTAAAAAAGTCTGCTACAAAAGCTCTGCGTTTATATACTAAAGGAATAATTAGTATCATGAGTAAGTTCATAGCTATATTTAAAACTAAAGGATTAAGATTTATAGGAAACCTTACATTAATAAGCCCTATTATGAAACCAATAACTACTTGCAAGCTAATAAATACAGCTAAAGCTATCAATAACTTCTTTCCAGTCAGATTCATTTCACTATCATGTATCCACTTCTTATTGCTGAAAGCTAATTTTATGTCTTCCACAATTTCACCACCTTCATGAACTCAGTTTATTTTATCATAAAAAGAAGAGTAGAATTAAATAAAAATGAATAGAATCCCAAAAAGTTATAAATAATTTAATAAAGTAGTACTTCCGTGTTGTTCTTTCAAGAGCTTAAGTTTGATGATATAATTTTAGAAACAAGAAAGTCTTAAAAAGACACAAGGGGGCGGTCTTATTGGGCAATATAGATACAAGAGATCAAATTATTTTAGGAATAAATTTTGGGTACAGAAATATAACCATTGTAAAACATTCACTTGAAAACATGGGAGATTTTGAATATGTTACTCATGAAGACATGCCTTTGCAGTCAAAAATTTCTGTAAATAGGTCTTCTGGAGAAGTAAATATAGCTGATCAAGTTGTTCAGAATGACAATAGTTTAATATTTTCATCAATCTATGAGTTTGTTAGATCTGAAGTAGTTTGGGACATCGCTGGGTATAAATGGAGTAGAGTAGATTTACTTACAGCAGTTTTAGAAGAATTAAAAGACTATATTTTATCAAAAGAACTTAATACTAAAATTATAAGGACTGTTATTTCTGCTAACTTAGATTGTGACGAATACGAAAGCTTATTTATAGGAGCTGGCAAAACAGCTAGCTTAAAAGTTTCTCAATTAATAAACCCACCCCTTGCGGTTATATACAATCACATAGAACATTTAGAAGATGGAAACTATTTATTTGCAGATATTACAACAGAAAACATAACTCTTAGTGCATTGAAACTTGATAATAATATAATAAGCACAGAAAGAGTTAGCTATAAAGAAAGTGGAGAAACTTCAATAGACAGAGCTCTTATAGAATATATGTTGGAGCTATTAAGGCAAAATACAGAACAAAATATCGAATTTGGAACACTCACAGAAAAAGAGCTAGAAGTTTTTAGAAGAAATGCACACGAGTTGAAAAGGGCCTTAGCAAAAAGACCTTCTGCTGAAGTCAACATTAAAAATATAAGAAACGTTGTTGGGTTTAAAAAAGTTGTTTTAATAGAAGAGTATAATAAAATATTACATAACTCATATAAGAACTTTATTATAAGTATTGAGGAGTTTCTTAATGAACTAGATAAGGATAATTTCAAAGTAGACTATATTTTTCTTTCAGGAAGTGGCTTGACTGTGCCAAGCTTAGTAGAGGAGATTAAAAGGAGGTTTTCATATGAAATTATTCATTATACAAATATAAGCCAGTGGCAGGCTGCCTTAGGAGCTAGTAAGTTAGCCAAACAATCTGGAAAAAGAGTATTAAATAAAGATATTTACTTAATATTAGCAAAAGACGAAGAGATAAAGTTAATTAATAGAGGAGAAGCTATAGAGAAGATAGATAACCTTTTTTATCTAGGGTTAATTGAAGATGCTTCTTATGCTCAAGCAATTGTTAAAATAGATGATGAAGATATGATTATTCAAACTCCTGTATATGGTTTCTTAGATGAAACCATTGTCTTAGAAATTTACAGAGAAAAAAATACAGACCTTAAAATTACTTTTGGCAGTAACAAAGTTCCTAACACTAGACATATAAAGTATAAGATTGAGAACATTACTACAGCATATAAGTATAATGTTGGTGATGAAAATGAAGTCTAATATTAAACTTGTAAGTAATGTTTGCTTGAGAGAAGGACAATTAGCTAAAGATAAAAGGTATATTAAGAGCATAAAAGGAGAAGGCTCCCTGTGGCAACTTCTTAATTTAATGGATGTGCCTTTAGATAAGGCAAAAGAAAGTGGCTTAACTGAAAAACAAATAATGGAGCTAAAATCAAGTTCAAGATGCCTCATAAACGACCCATATAATGGGTCCTACGGACTTACATTTAATAAAGAGAGTGAAAGTGTTGAGTTTCGTTGCTTAAACAAAGAGTGTAATGAATATAAAGAATGCTTGCAAATTGAAGAATTTTCGCAAGAAAAAGATGATCAGCTAGAAGATATACCAGAAGAAAAAGATAAGGTTGAAGAACTAAGTAAAGAAGTTGATGTAATCCTAGAGGAAATAACAGGCCTCTATAGCAGGTTAGAAATTATTAGGAGAGAGTTGAGAGAGAAGCATAATTAGCCACCAAAAAGGTGGCAAAAAAATTATAAACACCAGTTAATAGATTTTTTACTATGGTTTTGCAGGTATTTATTGGCTTTTGAAAAATGACTGCAATCATTAAAACTTATATGAGCAGAAAAAGGGCTTGGATGACTTGCTCTCAAAATTAGGTGCTTATTACAGTCGATTAAATTGCTTTTTGATTGGGCATACTTACCCCAAAGTAAGAATACAATATTATTGAGCTGGTTATTTAATAGGCGGATAACCTCATCTGTGAAAGTTTCCCAGCCTATGTTTTGATGTGAAGCAGGCTTACTTTCTTCGACAGTCAAGATTGTATTAAGCAAAAAAACACCTTGCCTTGCCCAAGGAGTCAAGTCTCCTGAATTAGGATATGAGCATCCTATATCTCTAGAGACTTCTTTAAGTATGTTTCTTAAAGATCTTGGGTGTGATAAACCATCATTTACAGAAAAGCATAAGCCATTAGCTTGCTTTGGCTGATGATAAGGGTCTTGCCCTAGAATAACGACTTTTATATCATCTAAGTTGCATAACTCAAACACTCTTAGCCATTTTTCTTTTGGAGGATATATCACTGCTTGTTGCCTTAAAAGAAATTCATTAAGAGATTTAAAATAACTCTTATTAAATTCTGAATTTAAGTGTTCAAATCCATTTCTTAGTTTCATTTAATCACCCTAATATATAATATCCTAAAATTAATAGGAGGAGAAGTTCAAATGAGGTATAAAGTATTAGCAGTTTTTATTATCCTTATTCTATTTACTACAGCAGGGTCTGCTAATCCTAAATTGGCAAGTATTCGAGTAACAGAGGTATCTCCTACTTCTGTACACCTAGTCGGTAGGGTTAATAATTTTGAGAATGTAAGTGAGTATGGATTTGCTTATAGTGAATTTCCTTTGCCTCCAATTCTAGACCAAAGAGTAGTTCATAAGAAAATAGAAGGAAGGCCTTTTGTAGGAACAAACTTTTCAATATATTTAGATGAGCTTGAACAAGGTAAGCATTACTTTTTCTCTACTTACTATGTGGTTAATGGAAAATATCATTACAGTGATAGCTACTCTTATAGTACGCCTAGAACTGCGAGGATGAGTCTTGAAACAAAGACAATAGAGTATACAAATGATAGTATTATAGTGCCCCTTAATATTGTTCGCTCACGCGAAGTAACATTTGGAAAAATTAGTATAAAGTTTGATCCAGAAAAAATAAATGTTCATAATTATAAATTTGAAGGCATACCACAAGGCTCTTACCAAAGAGCACATATTATTGAATATGAGAACTATTCTGTTTTTGAAATAAACTTTATGTTAAATGAAAATATAGAGTTAAGTAAAATAAGATCACACCTTGAGCTAAGGTTAGATAGAACTATAAATCAATCAGGTTTTACTACTTTAGAGTTTGCGGATGTTAGTTTATATCAAAAAGACGGTAAACCTATAGATGTTGACTTTGAAAACGGCACAATTCACTATCAGTATAAAGGTTCAAGAGAAAACCTATATGACAAGGTGTTTAGTGATAATGATATGACTTACAGAAGAAGTATTGAAGATCTAGCAGAAAGCATTAAAATTACTCATACATCACAGATTATTCTAAGTAGGTGGAGAATGGGAATCCCTAATTTTGGCAGAGACAATAGTAGAATAGAGATAAATAATCACTATTATGCTAAGGAGTATCCTCAAGACAAAAGGGAAATATTAGAAAGCTTTATTTTATCAATACCAACTCTTCAAAGAAATGACATAGCAAAAGAAGGCGTAGACCTACTTTATACTAATCCACAAGGATTGGCGATAAGGTTTAAAGCACAAGAGTTAGAAGAGGTAGCTAATTTCACTGGGAATTGGGAAATTGTAAGTAGTAGTATTTCAAAAGCTAGGCTTAGAGACTTAGAAAAAGACCATAGAAACATAATCAGTTCTTATGAAGTCAGCTCAAATGCTACAGAATTAGCGGAGATAAGATTTCCTGTTGATCCAGACATCTCACAAAAAGATTTGAGAGTTATTGCCATAAATGATTTGGGACAAGAAAAAATGATCATACCTTACTACATAAGAAGAGCTGATGGGAAGCTATTTGCTTGTATTGAAGACAACCCAAATGCGATTTTTATACTGACAACGCCAGAGCAAAAAATTGTTGAAAACATTTTGAATGAGAGTAAGTATTACTTCTTAGATAGAGTTTATGATTTTGAAAGTCCAAGTTATTTAAATGAAAATAATCATCTTATGTTACCAGCAAGGATCTTAGAGGAATTTTATAATCTAAGATTAAATTGGAATGCAAATACAGGACAGCTAAAGATTTCTGATGGAAGAGATGTAATAGTAACTATTAACTCTAATATAGTTGTCATTAACAGTTCTGCTCATTATATAACTAATGTAGCAGAGTTTAGAAACAATAGAGTATTTTTACCAAGGGAAATATTTGAGAAAATATTCGATGCAAATATATCCTTTAATAATGTAAGTAAAAGTATAACAATCAGATATTAGGGGTGAGAGTTTTGAAAAAACTGATTTTCTTTGCTATTTTAATGCTTTTTATTTACCCTCAAGCCAATGCAATTGAAGAAATACAAGTGATAATGTACGATGAATCAATTGTAAAGCAAGAAGGGGTACATTTTCTTGAGGTAGATGGTTATATTATTGATAACAAAGATAATTATACATCACAACTAAATGGAGAGAGAATAAAAGACCCAAATACTAATATGACATATGAAATAAAAGGAGGATATTTTAGAGCAACAGCTCATATAAACGAGGTAGGCCTTTATCAATATGAGTTTGTGTTATCTAACAGAATTGGCAAAGATTATCAAGGATATTTTTTAGATATGAACGAAAGTGGGACCAGAGATTTAGAAGATCCAAGTTTAATTGCCCCATCTTTTTTAGTCTTACCAAAGATAGATTTAGATCAGCCTTTAAAATTTAGTATAGACAATAATTATCACATAGTTTCTGGAACTGTTGAAGGCTTAGTTAATAAGCCAATTGCTCTTAGATATAAGGGAGGAAGCTATTTAGTTAGTTCGACTCTAGGGAATGATGGAAGCTTTGCTTTCTTAGTTCAGCCTGGAGTTTTTGAGCATGGAGGAGAGCTAGAGCTTGTCTGTGACTTTAAAGATGGACAAGGGTTTAGGGTCATAGCAGAAGGGAGCGTGGCAGGACTAGAGCTTGATGTGTCTCTAAGTCAGTACAGCTTTACAAGAGGAATAATTAGCAGGAACATCAGAGTTGATATTAAGAACATACCTAGTAAGTATCGAACAAATAATACTCTATTATCAAACTATAAGTTTCGTGTAAGAGTTTTTGAAGGGGATGAGCAAATTACTAGCGTAAGCAATCAAAACCTTTTAGTTCAAAATGGTGAATCTAGAAGCTTATCCTTTGAAGCTTTAGCATTTAGAGGATTGAGAGAGCTATCAGCAGGTGAGTATACAGTTGAGATATCCTTATTGGGATTGTTTGAAGGAGCATGGCAGCCTATCTATCAAACAAGCTCAAAACTAAATGTTTGGAGAGCAGACCAAAACATCTTAATAAACGAAGTGCTAAAAGACACAAAGCCTAAAGAGTTAAGGATAGACTTTGGAGGAGAAGATAATACAACAGATGAAGATGATCTGATTTATTACAAACAAGGTAAGCCAGTGAGATCTACTAGAAGCAGCACAACTGTTTTGGGAGGATATGTTTTAAGGTATAATGTGCCAGGGGAACCACAAAAAGTAATTCACACTCTTAGAACAGAATCAGGTTCAAATATATATCCGAGCACTTTGCCGGCAGGTCTTAATCGCAGAGATTATTTAGGAATAGGAGTTTCAGTTGCAGAAATACCTATATATCAAGGCGGGATGTTTGAATATACTTTAGAAATATATGAATTGGTTGATAAGAGCTATAAATTAGTCGATAGAGAAATAGGAAGTTTTAATGTTTTTGGATACCAGGTGGAAATAGAGAATCCACTAGTTTTTGCAAGTAAAGAAGCTAGACAAACAATCAAAGTATTTGATGATCAAAAACAACCTGTTAATAATGCAGTTATCTATATAGGAAAGAACATTTATGGAGTTAACAGTCCTACCTCCAAGAGGGTTTCTACTCCAGGATTAAACAAAGAAGGAAGGTATGAAGGAGAGAGAGCATATTTATTCGTTGATCCTGCTATCGAAAACATTGTAGGGGGAGTATATGAAGTTGCAGATTTTAAATTAAGTGAGCTAGGAACATATAATATAGTCGTATATGAAATCAAAAATAATGAAGCAAATAGAATGGCTGTTATTGAAAATGCTATAGAAGTAAAGGGAGAAGAAGTTTACTCTGTAACTATAGACAATAATGTAATAAGGGCTGGGCATGAGCAAGTTTTTCACATTATGGTAAGAGACAGTGAAGGAAGGCAGGTTATCCCTCATGCTATTGATGTGTTAGAAGATGGTCTAGCATATAGAACTATAAACCAAATTGAGATTAACGCTAATCAAACAACACAAGGAACAAGAATTATTCATACTATTAGAGAAAGTACTGAAGAAACACTTGTGTTTAGAGTCAGAGACGAAACTTCGACCAGAACAGGACAAGTCAGAGTAAATATCGCAAACCCCAATATTGTCTTTGATCAACTAACTCCTTTAATTACTGAATCAATTAAAGAGCAGTTAGGATTTGTAATCAAAGACTCTATAAGTCAAGAAAGTATTGAAAATGATTTAACAATAGATTTGATTAATGGAGGTACAGGTACTGGAGTGAGAGTTTTTGATAGAAATAGCAATCAAGAGATTTTTGGAAATGTACCAGGCGATAAAGAGTATAATCTAGAGTTTCTTGTTACTGACTTGAATCATGATGAGATCAAACAAGCTGGTGTGACACCAAAAGTTAGAATATCATTAAAAGATAGTATGGTTTTAAGTGAAATACCTGTTGCTTATACACAGTTGTACTCAGAGCCAACAGAGTTATCTCAAAATGCTACGAGTATAAAGATATATTACAAAGATGCAAAAGGACAGGGTCTGGCTGGCAGAGACATCTACATAAATGACAGGTTTGTTGATCAAACGGACAGCAATGGGCAATATACTTATCACTTTTCTGCTACAACGAACAGTCTTGATATCAGAGTTGCAACAGATGTGCCATCAAAGTTTGAACAACTTATAGTGAGAAGAGTTGCAAGTCAGCCAGTAGAGAATGTAGTAAGAGCACCAGAGATTGTATACTCACCAGAGGTTACATTAAATATCAGATATGACGTTCCAATGGCATACATTTATATTAATAATGTAAAACAAGATTATTTTCTTCCTGTAACTTCATATACAGCTAGAGTAGGAGGTCTAAAACCAGGACTGAATAGTATTTATGTAAGAATTCAAGACATGAGACAAAACAGTACTTATTATCAAGTAGAAGTGTATTTTCAAGAAGATAAAGGGCCACTTAAGTTGACAATTGGTGAAGAAACACCTTATGGAATACCAACTCTTGTTTTAGGGACTACGATGGTTCCTGTAAGATTTGCAGAAGACTTAGGAGCAGAAATGAAGTGGGATAATACCAACAAGAAAGTAACATATACTAGCTTTAGAACAACAATTGTGCTTCAAGAGGGGAATAGCTTTGGTTATATAAATGGAGTAAGGAGTCCATTACCACTAGCGCCATATATGAATGAGCATAATAGGTTAATGGTACCACTTAGAATGATTGCTGAAGAGTTAGGTTTCAGAGTAAAGTATATTGATCGGTTTTCACCTATTGAAATAACTGTTAGATAGGACTAGGCAAAATGAAATCAGATGGAGTTACTTTATTAGAACTTTTAGCAGTAATGGCAATTATAGTCATTATCTTTAGTATAAGTTTTCCTAGGATCAATCAGAGTGTGAGAGAGGGCAATATTAGGCTTATAAAAAGTGAAATGATTACTTTAGTATACGAAGTGGAAAGACTGCTGCTAGAAGACTTAACATACAGTTATGATTTAGGATATGATTATCAAAGTTTTCAAATTGCTGGTACTAATATAGTTTTAAATAATGATTTATTTATGCAAAGATTAGCTTCAAATATAAATGAACTTCCTAGCCACTTTGCTTATGAGATAGCAGTCATTAATAATAGATATAAAGTTTCAGTTATCTATCCTGGAATAGAAACTTTTAAAGGAATTGAACCCAAAGAGATGTTTTCTAGACAATGGCCTGAAGAAGGCAGTAGTATTCAGATTGTTGATAGTACTGGTCTAACTTGGGAGGCATTTAATAACTCTTCAAGACAGTTTGGTAATAACAGCATTTTTGTAACTCTAGTAGAGTTGTCTAAAACCGTCTATGACGTGGCGCCTTAAAGATAAAGTTTAGTAAAATTTAATTGTATCTGTAAGATAAGTTGGAGTTGATGAACAGAAATATTTAATGTATAATACTGCTATATTATAAAAGCATTGAATGGAATGATATTGCAAAGGATAAATGAAACAGAGAAGTAGCCCTTGGCTGGAAGGCTACATCATTTATTGCAATATAGATCCTCCATGAGCTTATAGTCTGAAGTAAGTAAGATTATACGTATATCTGCGTTAAAGATTTCGAGCGGCAGATAAATTCTGCAAGCGGGGTGGTACCGCGGAGTCATTTCGTCCCTGGGTCTTATTTTGCCCAGGGTTTATCATTTTAAAAGAGGTGTAAAAGATGAAGTTTCCAAAAATGAAAAACGAGTCAAATTTTGAGCTAGAGCAAAGAGTAGCAAAGTATTGGAAAGATATAAATTTATTAGAGAGAAGCACTATGGAAAGAAGTGAAGCACCAAGCTTTGTTTTCTATGAAGGACCTCCAACTGCAAATGGCACACCAGGTATTCATCATGTTATTGCTAGGACACTTAAAGATACTGTATGTCGATACAAAACTATGCAAGGATATCAGGTGAAAAGGAAAGCTGGATGGGATACCCATGGTCTGCCGGTAGAGATAGAAGTTGAAAAGGCGTTAGGATTAAACAGTAAACAAGCCATTGAAGAGTATGGCATCGATAAGTTCAATGATAAATGCCGCGAGTCGGTTTTCAAGTACGAAGGTCAATGGAGAGAAATGACTGAGCAGATGGGCTATTTGCTTGACATGGACAACCCATACATAACTCTTGAGAATGATTATATTGAATCTGTTTGGTGGATATTAAATCAGTTTCATGAAAAAGGGTTTATCTATGAAGGCCATAAAATATTGCCTTATTGCCCAAGATGTGGGACAGGACTCGCCACACATGAAGTTGCACAAGGATATAAAGAGATAAAAAGCGAGACAGTAATATCTAAATTTAAAGCATTAGATGACGATGCATATTATCTAGCGTGGACAACAACCCCTTGGACATTAGCATCAAATGTGACCTTAGCAGTACATCCAGAGCTAACATATGTAAAAGTTTTAGATAAAGAAGATGGTAATAAGTATATCTTAGCAGAAGGCTTATTGAATGAAGTTTTAGTCGGAGAATATGAAGTTTTAGAGTCATACAAAGGATCTGAGCTAGAGTATAGAGAATATGAGCAGTTAATGCCATTTGTTC
>PWPR01000098.1 GCA_003557085.1 Clostridia bacterium
CAGTCTCATTATTGCATTGTATATTGCTTCACTGCGTCTATTGGCTGCTAGCAAGTTTACTCCTGCTTTTATCTCTTTCTTCAATACTTCTTCCTAAAACCTTCTTATTCTCTCTAACTTTTTTACTCTTAGTTTTTCTTCGAAGCTTTAGTAATAAATCAATATTTTTGATCTCTGAGATGCCTAGGTCTATGTAATTGTACATTGTCTTCGTACTAATCATTTCATGTGCTTCATATTTGCCTGATATTTTAGCAGCTCCTATTATTCCATCAATACCTTTTTTTGTAGATTTAAACTTGTTTTCCACATAAGATATGAACTCTGCACATCCCAGCGCCTTCTTCTTCCTACCACATCTTTTTCTTCTGTTTTCATAAACTCTTTGCCCTACATCGGCATAGTATTTTTCTATTTTTTACCCTGCTTTATTTGCTCAACTGTTCCTCGCTTAAGCTCATTCTTTATGCAATTATATGACCTTTCAAGTTTCCTAGCTATTTGGCTAATTCTGTTGTCTTCTCTTAAGTAAATTTCAATTGTTACTCTTTCTTTGAAGTTTAAGCGTTTTGCTTTCTTCTTTTTTGTAGTATTATTATTGTTGTTCATAGTGATCTCCTCTTGTTTTTTGGTTTCGCAACTTTATTATATTACAGGATTTGCTCACTATGAACTTTTTTCTTTTCTTTTCACGTTGATTATACAATTAAGCAAAAAGTTTTTTTGTGTGCTTTGCTAATTTTGCTTTAAAGAAAAAACTCTTAGTCATTTAAAATCCTAAGAGTTTATTGTTATGAAGTTCCAAATACTTTTTATTAAGATAGTCAAATACTACTAATTGACTATCTAGGGTAATTCTAAGCAAAAATGCTTATCAACCGAAGTCTCTTCTTTTGGTAATACTTCTTCAATAAAAACCTTTACTAAAGTGGAGTCAAACTGGCTACCTGCACATCTTCTCAGTTCTTCTATGGCTTCATTTTTACTCATCTTTCTCTTATATGGCCTATTACCTGTCATTGATTCATAAGCATCAGCTATAGTAATGACTTTAGCCTGTAGAGGAATTTCGCTCCCCTTTAACCCTTGAGGATATCCTTTTCCGTCTACTCTTTCATGATGCATTAAAACATACTTTGCAATTTCTGCCATGTCACTAGTAGCGCTAAGAATTCTATATCCAACCTCTGGATGTTTCTTAATAACCAACCATTCTTCTTCATTCAGTTTTTCTGCTTTATCTAATATGTTTAGGGCAATCGTAATCTTCCCTATATCATGGAGAAAGCCTGCAAGTTTAAGTTCTTTGATGCTCTTATCGTCTAGCTCTAACGCTATCGCTAACCTCTCTGATAAGCAACTTACCCTAGAACTATGTTTCTCTTCAAGTGGGCTTTTTTCATGCAAATCACTCATAATTGATGTCAAAGTTTTGCCTCTAATACTTGGGCTTTTACTCAACTTATCACGATACATATCGTTTTCTGCTTCTTGGATGATTTTTTCTATATTAATTCTTGCTGAATCTCTAGTAGCTACCCCAAATGCTAGTGATAAAACTAAAGGAGATACATCTACCTCCTCACATGCTAACTCAAGACGATTCCTTATCTTAATAGCTTCTTCATAATCGGTGTTTGATAGGATTACAACAAACTCATCTCCTCCAGTTCTGGCAACTATACTTTCCTCTGGAGTGTTTTTTGTTATTATCTGTCCTGCTTCAATCAGCAACTCATCTCCTTTTTTATGTCCAAAGCCGTCATTGAATAACTTTAGTCCATTTAAATCAGCCATTATCAAAGATATTGGCAAATATTGAGGTTTTGATATCTTCTTAAGCTCCTCCTCAAAATAACGCCGGTTATATAACCCCGTTAGTTGATCATAATAACTTAAATACTCTATTTTCTTCAAATTCTCTTTATCTTTAGTAATGTCTCTACTAGAGCCCACTAGATACTTAACCTTCTCATCCTCAATAATTGGGGTTAATACAACATATACATCTATTACTTTAGATTCAAAGTCTCTCTTCGCCTCATAACTTATCCTTTGCCTAAGCTCATAACACTCTTTAAACTTCAAGGATATATCATTACCAATTCTATCTCCAAATGCTTCCCTAGGTGTTTTACCAATTATTTCTTCTGATAGTACACCAGTTAGCTCATCTGCAGCGCTATTTACTAGAATATATTTATAAGTTTCGCTATCAACAACCTCTACTAAATACATACTATCTTGGCTGCCTTCAAACACAGTCTCAAATTCCTTCTTTAACTGCTCTATTCTTCTCTCTTTTTCTTTAATCTCTGTAATATCTATCGCAGAGCCTACAACATGTGTAACCTCTCCTTTATCCATAATAGGAGTTAACGTGGTTAGCCATGTTCGCTTTCCTGCTGGCAAGTTTAGATCTTCTTCATATGTAATGCTCTCTTTTGCTATAACACATTTCAAATAATTTCGCTCAACTATATCTCCTGCTTCTTTTCCAAGTAACTCTTGTGGCGATTTATTCTCTATTTGCTCAAGTTTAATACCTGTTTTATTTTGATGATAGGCATTATTTCTGACAAAACGGAAGCTCCCATCATCTAACAATTTCAGTAAAAACATAGCATTTTGAACGCCTTCCATAACTTTCTCATATTCATTATTCAATTTTATAAGAGATTCTTCAATTTGTTTCTCTTTTGTAATATCTACAGCAGAAGCAGCTATACACATAGGCTCTCCTTTTGCATTTCTTATCATTACTCCACTCATTGCCATAGGAAACTCGGTTCCATTCTTATGTTTGTGCCATACTTCTTGAGTTTCAAACTCTCCAACTTCAAAAAGCTGTTTAAGAAGTTTATTCACTACTGTTAACTGTTTTTCATTATGGAGAACTGACATTGGTTTTCCAATTAGCTTTTCTGGCTCATACCCATGAATATTTGCAAAGAATTTATTTATATAAGTTAGGTTTCCATAAATGTCAGCCATTGCTTTTCCGTATAACGCATTGTCAGAGATGGTCTTGAATATTTCTAACTGCTGCTCTGCTTCTTTTTTATCAGTAATATCATCAAATATAGTTACGAAATATCCATATTCAGGCTGATAGGCATTTATTCTGTACCATGCATTTAAAGGATGAAAAAATCTTTCAATTTCAAAACTTTCTCCCTCATATGCGACTTTGGCATAAGCTTCGATCCAGTTAAACTTATCACTGAATAAGTCTGGTATCACCTCTGTCACTTTTTTGCCGATTACATTGCTAGATTTGAGACCTGTGATTTGCTCAAAAGTTGAGTTGATATCTATATAAATGTAATCATATGGCTGATTATCTTCATCTTTTATAAACTTATGCAATGCAAAACCTAGAGGCATTTTACTAGTAATGGCATTATTTTTTCTATATTTCAATTTTATTCTCCTCTTTTAATATATAAGTATCTGCTATTCATATAATTATTCTACCATAATACTTTATTATGAAAAAGTGGCAAGCGTGTGCATATGACCAAACTCTACTCAATTATCTTTCAGTAAAACTTAAAACACACTTTATCAAGTGTTATAATATTCTAAGGAGGATAAGAAATAAATGAGTAGAATTATAATAGTGAGAACATTTCAAAAAGCTAATAGCATGAGGGATTATGAGATCTACTTAAATGGCACACAGGTAGCAAGCTTGTCAAATGGTGATAATGAAATTATAGAGGTAGAGCCTGGAAAACACAGGATCTATTCCAAAATTGACTGGAGTAAAACTAAAGAAATAAAAGTTGATATTGATGCTGATCAAACTATATCATTACTGTGTGGAAGCAGGCTTTCTGGGTGGAAAGCATATCTTGCTCTATTCTATATGTTCTCAAAGGATAAATTTATATTTCTTGAACACTATGAAAAAGGCAAGGAACTAGCATATCAGGAAAAGGTACCTGAAGATATAAGAGAAAAAGGAATGTTGAACTTCATCATAAAAGTAGGAATCCTTGGCTGGGGAATACCTGTTGGTATTTTTGTTTTTTTAGTCAACTTAATGATTCACTTAAGAGATCTTACCTTGGAAAGAGCTGCTTTTATGTTCTTGTCTAATATGACTATTTTTGCTATCGCTGGTATAATCTTTGGCTTAATTATGTGGGCTGTGGTAAGAAAGAAATAGTTCATGTTTTTGGCTTTTTAGGTTGTATGAATATATCATTTTAAAAATAACCTTCGAAGGAGAGCAATAATGATAAAAACTGATAGACTAATTTTAAAAGACCATTCAATAAATAACTTAGCTAAGTTACATAAATGGTTTAATGATGAGGAAATTTCATATTATGATGATGAAGATTTTTTTACTCACCAAGATTTAGAAGAAACTCAACAGTATTTAGAAAATAGGCTTCTACAATGTGGCTTTAATGCAAAGAAAAACATCTTGCACATTGCTATCCATACACACAACAATACCTTAATTGGATATTGTATGATTGCTTTTATAGATAGATATAATAACAAGTGTAAAATAGGGCTTACTATAGGTGAGAAAAGTGAGTGGGGAAAAGGCTATGGTAAGGAAGTGGTTAAAGCATTAATAGAATATTGTTTTCTTAACTTAAGGCTAAATAGGATTTCCGCTGAAATATTTTCTATAAACAAAGCCTCTATCCATCTATTTGAAAACTTAGGCTTTAACAGAGAGGGAATTATTAGACAAAGCGTGATAAAAGACAACAAGTATATAGATGAATATGTCTATGGCTTACTTCGTGATGAGTGGGAAACTAATAAAGATTTCTTAAAAAGTGATTAGATTTTGGATATGAAGCACATTACCTTCTCACAAACATCTTACTATAATTACTAAGAATTAATTAAAACAGTTAAGAAATTGGCAGTATATTAATAAAGGCTGCCAACTTCTTAAATATTTAAAAAGAGAGTTTGTTAAAGAAAAGCTTGCTAGAAGTTTCTACATTTACATTTTATTCTTAAGAAAGCTCTTAACTACCGCATCAGCTGCAATCTTTCCTGTCAAAATGCTAATAGGTAATCCTGAAGGGCTATATGTCCATTGTCCAGCTTGATATACATCTGGAATTGGAGTCTCACAAGATTTCTTTATATGAGTCATTTTTGTCACTGATGGTATCTCAGTGTTAGTGAAAGCCCAGCCCGTTATTCCACCTTCGTGATTTCCAGTTAGTCTTTCAATTGTAAGTGGCGTAGAACTAAAACTAAAAATTACTTTGTTCTTCAGGCCCTTATATAAATTATCATTAATCACATCAATGATTTTACTCTCTGCAAAACTCTTAAAATCTTCATATAAACCTAGCGACTTTATATTACTAATAAAGCCGTGATCCATTAGGACACTGATTACTAAACCCGTCTTACCTTTTGGAGCTAGATTTTCATTCCGCAAAGAGGGAATAGCAATTTCATACGTAGTATGCTCAAGATAATCAGACATCCACTTGTAAATTTCAGTCTTATTAGTTGACCTGCTTATATAGTGTAAGCTGTCAAAAATCTTTGATTGACCAAATTTACTAGGTGTATAAAAGCAATGTCCGCTAGATAACTCTTTGAAATAATTTTTGTCTAAATCAACAGCCAAGAAAAGTGAGAATATTGAGTCCCCACCTTTTTTCCCATCAATAAGTGCTTTTCTCTCTTCAATATTTTTTTTGGTTATACTATCTAGTACTGTTTCCATATCAACTACTTTGTATAATTGATTTATGTCAGCTGCCCAGATTAACTTTTTGTATTCATATGCCTTTCCTTTTACATCATATATAACCTTATTTGCAATATCAATTTTACCTATCTCTGTATCAGTATGGACAACACCTCTTGAATTGTTTATAGATTGCTTTATAACATCTACTAGTTCCTGAGTACCTTTAACTGGGTATTCGTAATCTAAATAAAGGCTGAAGTAGCTCAGTGCAAAAGAAGCAGGTGTTTCTTGAAAGAAATGCTGGCTAATAATATCAATCAGTGATTCATTATCAGATAGTTTTCCCAAATAATCATATACAGGTGAGTTGAAATTCTTAATTTTTCTTGCTTTCATTACAAACCTAAAACTCCAAGGTATTAGAGTTTTTAGTAAATACTCTCTATCTTTCTTTAAATCTTTGAACAAAGGATTCTCTATCCCGTAGAGAATATCCATATAGTCCATTACTTTTCTCATCTCAGCTAATATTAAATCAATATCCTCTCCACTATCAGGATACAATTTAGCCAACATATCTCGATATTCAGTTAAGCTACTAATACTTTCCACATAGACCATTTGATCTTCTATGCCAATTGATACAATACTTTTATTAAGCTCTAAACTCAACCCCAGTTGATTAAGCATTGGCTTTACAATTCCTGAATCAACAATGCCTCTAGCGCCACCATCAAAAAGGAACCCCTCATGATAAAATGAACTGACTAAACCTCCAACAACACTTTGCTTTTCGCACAAAAGTGTCTTTAACCCTGCTTTTGCTATAAAAGCAGCACTTGTCAATCCAGCTATCCCTCCACCTACAATTATTATGTCATAGCTCATTAGATCACACATCCTTTTACATTAAACCTGTCATTTTCAAACTGAGCCCCCAAATCTCATCTTCTAACTTCTTGTCCAAAGCATGCTTTGCAGGCCTCTCTTCTATTGTCAGGTTGAAAAACTTACCACTTACATCTTGCAAATCCTTTGATGAAGCTAAGTAGTAAATAGCTTGGCCAGAAATTTGCGGCTCCTTTAAAAAGTGCCATGTTACATGTCGCAAAAACAGTCGATATAAAAGACCATTATTGCTACCTATATTTGTTCTAACGCCCCCAGGGTGCATTGCATTTATAGTCACTCCTGTTCCTTCTAAGTCCTCCGCAAACTTCCAAACTGTCAATAACTGTGCTGTCTTTGAGGCTCCATAACTTCTCAGCCCTGTATAAAAACGTTTTGACCAGTTAATATCGTCAACCTTAAGCCCATTAAATCTATGTCCTTCAGAATTAACCTGAATTATTCTTGATGGAGAAGATTCAATCATTCTCTCGATAAGTAGTTTCGTGAAAAGAAAAACTGATAAATGATTAACGCAAAATACCATCTCAACTCCATCCTCATTCAAGACTTTTTTTGTTGAATGAATTCCTACACTATTTATTAATATATCAATCCTTGAATATTTCTTTAGTACTATTTTTGCTGCAGCTTGCACTTCTCCTAGTCTGGAAAAGTCAGCAATAACGTAATCAGCTGAAATAGAGTAGGTTTTTTCAAGTAGTTCTTTAACAGCTTTAGCCTTTGATTCATTTCTAACTATCATAATAATATTTGCACCTCCAGAAGCCAAAGCTTTAGCTGCTTCAAAACCAACACCAGAAGTGGCTCCAGAAATAACACACAGCTTGCCACTCATAGACTCTTCACTCTTTTTTTGAGGTGCTTTACTATTTTTCATAAAAATCAACTGCTCTGGAAGTTTAAATCCCATTTTAATCTTGTATGATATAGTCGAAGGCTAAATCATACTCTCCTTTCATTTTTTCGCTATATTCATTAGTTACAATAAAATAGACACTGTGGACTTTTATTTCTCTCTAAAATTTTGCTATTTGAAAGAGAGTATTGCCATTGCCTTATTTATATCATTCAATGTTAGATAAGTTCTAGATTTTAATCTCAAAAAAAAGTTTATGAGAATAAAACTAGGTGGATAAGAGAGTTCTCAGGTTATTATTAAATATGTAGCTCTGTGATTTATGTTGGTATTGATAATAGAGCACTGTGCCACTTGCTAAGGCTGCTGTTGGTGAAGCGTTAGCTCAACTTCTTAGTTTTTTTAGCTCCGAACACTTCTCTCTGTTAGCTTCTAGGCTCAGTTTTCTTGATAAAGAAACTCTTCTTATTGGACTTGAGTATGCTTCATATTAGTGTAGCTTTTAACTTAGAGTAAATATTACTGTTTACTTGTTACTAGATTTCTTATCCAAAAAACACCTTCATAAACCAACGATATATTCTACGAATTCCAGGAATCTCGTTGTAAATATCGCCCCAAAGATCATAATAATCTCTTTGGTCAGTTATCAATCCATCCTCATTAAAAGTCAGTCGTGTTGCGCCAAAGATTGGCTTCTCAGGAAATATTCTAAAAGACATAGTCATTTTCCAGTCCATCATGACAATATTGTCTGTCATAATGATATTGTAAATATCCATTTTAAGACTTTTACAGCGCTTGGCTAACCGATTACACATTTCAATGAACTCTTCTTTTCCTTCAATCCTTTGTATTGAATCATGGAACCTAATATCTTCATGATAGTATGGAAAAATATGTGACCAATCTGGCTTTCCCAGCTCACTATATGTCTTTGACCAGAGAGCTTCTATTTCTTCTACAGTCAACAATTTACCTTTTAGGTTTTTCTTACTCATATTAGAACCCCACTTCAACTATTCTTATATTTTATTTCAATTTACCATAATAATCTAATTTTAACAATATCATTAATGCTTTAGCTCGCTAAAACTATCGTATATTATCTCACTTAATGATAGAATGTATGTATCTGAATCATATTTTCAACACAAAATATTATTGACTCTTAAGATTCATCAGGAACTATTTTCTCATTATCCAGCATCAACTTTATCCACTTAAAATTACTCAAAACTAAGCTTATTGTAGCAGTTAAATGCAAGATTTAAAGGAGGATTCTATATGATTTACTATTTTTCTGGAACAGGAAACTCGAGATGGGTTGCCAAAACCTTAGCTAAGAAAATATGTGTTAGTTTAAGTAATATAATGGATTGTAATATAAACTCTCTCCCTATTGATGAAGAAATTTTTGGAATAGTTTTTCCAGTTTACGCTTGGGGAGCTCCAGAACCAGTTATAGACTTTGTTAAAAGGCTAAGAGGAACACCATCTTTTAGTTTTGCTATATGTACTTGTGGCTCTGAAGCAGGATACGCTATAGAAAAACTAACCCAGATAGTATCATTTGATAGTATGTACTCAATTGCAATGCCAAGTAACTATATCTTAGGGGCTGATTTAGAGGATAAGAAGTCAATGCATAAGAAGATTGATAATGCCAAGCTAGCATTAGATGTAATAGCGGCACAAATAGCATCTAGAACTTCCGTTAAAGAAGTAACTGAAGGTAGTTTTCCTTGGATAAAGTCTAATCTAGCTAACCTTGGTTTTAGAAAGTTTGGAAGAAACACTAAACTTTTTCATGCTACTGAGAACTGCACTTCCTGTATGAAATGTGTGAAGGATTGTCCAGCAAATACTATTGAACTCATTAATGGTAAGCCGAAATGGGGAGAACTATGCTATCAGTGTATGGCATGTATTAATCTTTGTCCTGAGAGAGCTATTGAATATGGCAAAAAGACTTACAGAAGAGGAAGATATAGTCTAGAAAGTTTAGTAGTTGAAACTTAGCCTCCCTTTATTCTATGACTGCTAATAAGGCCTACTTTTGATTAAATATTGGTTTACTAAACTCGACTAGCACACCAGAGTGTTTAACTTGAATATATTCTCAAATTAGATTTTTTCTCTCTTTTTTAGTATTTCCCCTGTAACACTAGGCAGTCTATATGGCTCTATTTCCTTACAATCCTTGTCCTAGATTTCTTTGGCATTTTTTTGCTCCATCTAAATCTGCTGACAAAGAATAAATTACCTCTTTAATAAAAGAAAGCCATTGCGGCACCTAAGCACATCATTCAAGGCTCTAATGTTACATATAATGCATTTACTTTCTCATCTTTACTGAGTAGCCCTTTAAATCAGCTGTCCATAATGATTTCATTTCTGCATGTTTAAGGTAGTTTCTAGCAAGTTCAAATACTTTTTTCATTTTTTACTCAACATCCATAATTATATTTCTTAGAAAACTAAGTTTAATGGCAGTCAAAAAGCAACGTTTTTAGCACAAAAATGTATGCAGGATTTCTTAATTTTCTATAGCTACACCCTACTTAACTACTTCTTTTACTCTTCCAATTTCTCCACTAGTTAGCCTTACTTTTATACCATGGGGATGCCTATCAGATCTAGTTAGAATATCTTTCACATAACCCTCTGTCAACTTACTTGTTCTTTGATCCTCTTTCTTTACTATCTTAACCCTTGTTTCAGGGTGTATGTCTTTTCTCTTTATTTTGCTCATTTCTCTACGCTCCTTTCTAAGTTACAACTTTATCACTTAACCTAAAAATAGGAAAGTATTTAAGTCAATTAATGCTTATCTTTAAGATAAATTTACACTATGTTAAAAAAAGAGCTCTTTAGATTGCTTGTCTATAAATAAATGTAACTATTTTCTATGTTGCAAGTCTGCTACTAGAAACTGCTACTCCTTATTCAATACTATTTTAGAGGAGTTGCTGCCTTATCAATGCGCTAGTTTTGATGATTTTTCTTGGTCTCTAATAGTTAAGTCATTTCACTTCAGTTGGTGCTTATGGGTCATAAAGATTTAACTTAAGCTCATCAAAAAATACTCGTATTACTTGTTATTTCTTCTATTAATACTTAATGTCCGGTAGGATATTATAGACACAACAATCAACCATTTTTAATGTACCTCTTTAATCTACTCTAAATACTAAAAAATAATTTAAATCAAAGAAAAACAGAGTAGAATTAACTACTCTGTACTTATTATGGCTATGCTTCTATATTATCAATTTTCTCTATTTATGCAGCTGTAGTTCTTCCTTGACTTCTGATAATAAGCTTGTCTTTGACTTCTTCTAACTGTTCACTAGAAATTGCATCTTCATCGTCTCTTAAATGAGCTACAATTTCATCTGCTCTTACAACTAGTGAATCAGAGAACAGGTTGCTTAGAACAGCTCGCTTATGGAAGACTACAATAGGATACATTGGTATATTAGAAGCTGCATCATCTAATTCATTTCTCATACCTTTTATAATACTGACAATATCAACTATCGGATTATCGAACTCTTCAGTCCTACTGATAAGATCTTCACTCCATTTAGGCTGCGATTCATCTCCTGTTATAATTCCTTTTCTATTCACAACTTTTAATAGATATATTCCCTTCTTACTTATAACAACATAGTCAATCACAGAAGTCTTCTTTCTCTCGTCAGTTACCTTTACTTTTTCAATAATGTCAAAAGAATCAGAAAGTTTCCTCAACGACTCACGGGTTATACGATGTGTGTTTTGACTTGCAGAATAAATAACACCTAGCAGAACAATACCAGCAAATAAAAAAACAATAATTCCAGTTATGCCATCCACAATCATCACCCTTTCTACTTATATTTTATCACACATTAATGCTTTAATGTATACAAGTACGAATTTTTTTATAATATTTTATTTAAGAATCAATTATCCTTCGTGTTTTAACCTAATAATGCTAAATTTTTTAGTAAATTAGAGTATGATATTTACTTTGCCAGCTATCTTATATAAAAAAATGTATATTTTCCTTAGAGGGTGCTTTTTTTATTTAATTATGCACTATATAATGTAATAAACTACATTAGAACATTTTTCCTAAGTTGAGTATGTAGAATCGCAATAGGGTTCATAGTAGCATTAAATACATGACTCCTATAGAATACGAATCACTTTTCCACAGTATTGCTTGTTAACTTTTACGTGTCCGAGTTCTTATACCAAATCCACATAAAGAACTAAAGCTTGGAAAACAAATATCAATAATAACTAACCGCTACATTTCTTTCAACTGAATTTTTATTCTTATATTGATACCAAATGATTTTTTATTTATGAGGGGGTTTTTAGATTAAGTAACTGTCTTAGATTATTAATAGGAGGAAACTAAATCATGTATTATAACAGTGACTATGGTGATATTTATTATGAAGTTTATGGGGTAGAGGGTAATCCAACATTAGTTTTTACTCACGGAGTGACGATGGATCATAAGACATTTTATCCTCAAGTTGAGTTTTTAAAAGATCATTTTAGAATAGTGATTTGGGATATGCCCTTACATGGAAAATCTTGCAACATAGACACCAGCTTCAGATTCTCTATCACTGCAGCTAATATTCTATTAGATTTGCTTGATTATTTAGAAATCGAAAAAGGTATTTTTGCAGGATTATCATATGGAAGCATAATTTCTCAACACATAGCTTATGAGCATCCTGAGAAGGTAATTGCCTTGATAGCTATTAGCGGCCAGTCTTTATATCCAAAAAGAAACAAGCTTCTTAACATATTTAAGTGGCTCCTAACTTTAGTACTTGTTGCTAAAACAAATAAGAGTATTGCAAAGTCTTTTGCTAAGCATAAGACTAATTCAAGTGAGGTGAAGAAACACCTTGAAGAAGGTGTCTACAACGTGGGAAAAAAGAACTATATATATCTTAATAAAGAATTAATTAATGATTTAGTAATAGGTTCTATAGAGAAAATTAAATGCCCACTTTTAATATTATATGGAGATAGTGAGTTTAACTCTGTTAAGAAAATGCATCAAAAATGGCACAGTAGTACTCCCAGAAGCAAAATAGTTAAAATAGACAATGCTAACCACATTACAAATCAAGATAATCCTCAAGAAGTAAATGAAGCAATTATAAACTTCTATCAGGGCCTAATAACGCTAGCAAAGCCCTCCTGATTGGGTGTTTAACAATATATTTTATTAATTAATATTTAGCATTGTGATCTTATGAACTAACAAGTAAACTTGTCTTATAAAACTAATGAAAGGAGCAGAGTTCAATTTAAATTTGCTTATTGAACTTTATAACATATGATTACTAAGAGAATGAAAGCTTGTCTCATAACTGGGGCTCTTCTAGGAGTGACATGTATAGTAGGAGCCTTAATAAGATCTGGATTTAATCATAGCCCAATATATCTATTTTCTTTTTGGTACAACAGGGTTTTGATAGGGCTTGTTGTCGGCTTTGCATCACAAAAAATTGCTTTACCCAAAGCTATAGTTAGAGGTGCAATACTTGGACTTTTCATATCCTTTGCGTTTTATAGCTCAACAGGTTTTGCTGATCCAGTTGGCTTTTTAGCAGGCATTGTTTATGGAATTATTATCGAAATTGTAGCAAGAAAATTTAGTGATAGATTAGTAAAATCCTAATCTGTAAATTACTCATTTTAAGTTAATATATAATGGAAAGGGCCTGTTTGGGTCCTTTAAAATTTGCCAACTATCTCAATTCCTGCGTATTCTGTTTCATGGGATTTTATTATCTTGCCATTCTTCTTTAGTGTCAAGTTTACCCTTCCTCCCAAACCTTCTTTTATGATATCTTTCATTTTTCCTTTGACAGGAGCTAGCAACTCTCCCCCATCTTGCATATAAGCGTTTATCTTCAGCTCTAGATCTTTTCTTGTAAGCATAATATCTACACCATCATCTCTTAACTTAATAGTCTTAACTCTTCCTCCATTATATGTGGCAATCCGATATTCTACATTATCAAATAACACATTCGCTATTAATCCCATAAAAGAGAAACCTAACATAGGAACTTTTGCGACACTCAGCATAAAGCTATCATTTCTGTCATTAAAATGGTTACCTTGCATCCATATATATTTTTCTGGAAATGAAGTGCCCCAGTCCTTCTCAATATATCCTTTATCAGAAGTGAAATTTATAGAACTATTATTTACTTCTAATTGCCCATTAACAGTATGTGTCATGCTAACTACACCATGATTACATTTCATATTAGGTATATATGCAAAGTACCCCATAATGTTAGGCATTATAAAACTGCTCATCAAAGGAGTCAAACTCCCGAAATCTACTCTGCCTTTTATTGTGTTTTCATCATCTTTAAGATTGACTGATAAACTACTTTCACTGAAATAGTTCTGTCCGACCTTTACCCTAAAAGGCTTGTTTTGAACTTCAAAGTCTTCTATTTTATATCGAAAATAATAGGTCTTTATAGGCGCTGATACAATTACTTGCACAAATGCATGACTGTCTTCTTCATTTAGACTTATACCTGGTATAAATGAGATAGTTTTATCATCTTCAATACTGACTTGCTTATAATACCACCCTTCAAAATAATTTCTCTTGTTAAGACTTCCTTGAAACATATGTGGGTTTTTTATCTTTTTCATTTTTAACCTCTCCTAAAGCTCTGCAGCTCAAAGCTACTATTAGACACACTAGAAATTGAACTAATTATTAAGGTAATTATACTAAACTTACTACATTTAACATGTCTTAGCAATACTTTAACGTAGCAATGTAAAACATAGTTCGATAATACCCTTACTAAAACAAGAAACTCCTTGCAAGATATTTAGTTCCCTAAATCGCCTACAAGGAGGTATTCTATTTTATTAAGCTATTTTGTATATATGTTTTAGTTGCAAATTAAACCTGACTGTACTAAGAGATTCCAAATTGCTGTAGCTGCTTCTGCATGTGTAAATGATCCAAGCGGGTCAATCATATTTGCTGATCTACCGTTGAAAACCCTTGCTCCTAAAGCATTCTTAACACTTTGGTATGCCCAAGGAGATATCAGGTTTCTATCTGTGAAACTCTCTATCCTATCAGGCTCTACTATCTCTAGCTTCACCAATCTCATCGCATTTGCATACATTGCCATAGCTTCTTGTCTTGTTATATTGGCATCTGGTTTGAATGTATTATCTGGATATCCAGATATTATTCCATATGTGCTGGCAATCTCGATAGCTATCACATTCTTGTTATCCATATCAACGTCAGTAAACTTATTTGAAACCTCTGCATTAGTTCTATATATGCCTAATGCTTTTGTAATATAATCAGCAAACTCAGCTCTTGTAATCAATCTATTTGGCTCAAAACTAGCTGGCTCGCTTATAATCAATCTACTGCCTAATACGTTAACAGGGGTTTTAGCCCAGTGATTAGCTACTGCCTCTACATCAATCGGATTAAAAACAACTGTGTACAAGGAGTTAGTCAATGAATTTATTCTAGCATAGTAAATCCCACCTTCTTCAAAGACCTGTGTTGGAACATGACTAAATGTTCCATCTGGATTATATACCACACCCGTAGTAATCTTTGAAATATCCACATTTTCTGGCAATCTAATTACTCTACTAACATATTCATTAAACTTAGTTATACTATATTTACTTTCACTACCATCAACATTCTTTGTCTTAGCTGTTATGCTAAACTCTATTGGTGATATTACAAGCTCTAAATCTTTAGAGTCTGCAGATTCTCTAATTATGAAGTCTTCCTCATCAGTGGATTTTCTTATTTCAATATCTACTTCTATTTCACGAAGATCTTCTATTGTTAAGTTGAACTGTTTTGCAACATTTAGTATCTCTAACTCATTTGCTGGTATATTATAACTAATATCTCTTGCTGAAATAGAAATTATTTTGTCCTCATCCTCGAATGATTTAACCATGTCACCTGTCAATATTGTTTTAATATCCTTAGTGTATAATTCTTCAACAGTGACTTTTACTAATTTCTTATCATCTATTTCTATTTCCTCAATATTAGTGTATTGTTTGACCCCATCTGTAATAACCACAATATTTCTTTCTTCTACATCTTCTCCAACTATGGGTGGAGAAGGTGGAGTTAGTATCCTCAATATGCCTGGTTTATAAGTTATATCGTAGTTACTTGTGACATTAGTGCCATTTCTTCTAATTACTGCATCTGAAGCTATGTTCTCGCTTCTTCCAATCGAAACAATACTCCCTAACACTTGAACTTCAACTATTTGATCTCCTCCTGCTAATGATCCTGCTGAAATTGTGTAGCCTCCTTCAGTTAAAGCTGTCCCATTATATGTCCTACTTGCAGACTTAGCAGTAATCTCGAGTGGACGTTGTGTTACTTCTAAAGTTCCATGAATGTAAGTTATATCGTAGTTATTTGCAACATCAGTATCTCCATCTAAAATAACTGCAGCTGATGCTAAATTATTACTACTTCCTACATCCATCTGAGAACCTGTTGTTATTACACTTTCAAGTTTTTGGCCTTCTACTAATGTTCCAGATGTTATCTCATAACTATCATCTACTAATGCTACTCCATCATAGATCTTGCTACTAGAATTGGCTGCGATAGTTAGCTCTCTTAAGTATATATCTGCCTTAGATGATCCACTTGTTGCAGTAAGAGCATAGTTACCTTTATCCATCCCACCACTTATTGCAATATTAGTGAAGTTAACATTCTTATTACTTCCTGCTTTGCTATCTTCAAAACTAACATCATAGCTAAACTCTAAATCATCACCGCTGCTTCTTTCACCACCTGATAATCTATCATCATCAAAGCCTTCTCCAGTAATAATTGTTGTCCCATCATAGACCTTACTATCTGCTACAAAGTTACTTAAAGTTAATAGTCTCTTTGTAATATTTGCAGTAGTTACTCCACTTGTTGTTGTTAGAATGTAGTTATCTTTATCAACTCCGCCACTTATTACGATATCAGTAAAAATTACATTCTTATTACTTCCTGCATTCTTATCCTCAAAGCTAACGTTATAGCTAAACTCTAAATCATCGCCATGTCTTCGTAGAATACCTGAAACTCTATCGTCATCGAAGCCATCTCCTGTAACACCTGTAGTCCTATCATATATCTTGTCATCTGCTACAAACCGAGTAAGAGATAATCCTCTCCTAGTGATACTTGCCTTTGCTTTTCCACTTGTTGTGACCAGATTATAGTTGTTTATATCAGTGCCACTGCTTAATGTAATATTAGTAAAGTTAACATCTTTATCGCTTCCTGCATTCTTATCTTCAAAACTTACATCATAAGCAAACATTAAGTCGTCTCCTACGACTCTATCATCATCAAAGCCTTCTAACATAACATCTGTGGTTCCATCATAGGTTTTGTCAGCTGCTACAAAGTTAGTTAGTGTCAAATCTTTAAGAGCAATATCTGCCTTAGCTACCCCACTTGTTGTAATAAGAGTATAGTTGTCCTTATCAGCACCTCCACTTATTGCAATATCAGTGAAGTTAACATCCTTACTGCTTCCTGCATTTTTATCCTCAAAGTTGACACTATAGCTAAACTCCAAACTATCACCGAGGATCCTACTATCGCTAAAGTCACCTCC
>PWPR01000090.1 GCA_003557085.1 Clostridia bacterium
ATAGAAGGAGCGACTTCGATAGATTACACCTTAGTAGCTGCTGATATAGGAACTAGAATCTCTGTAAAAGCAATTGCAGATAATCATAACTATGTAGGTAGCGTGCTCAGTGAAGAAACAGGAATAATAGGAAAAAGAGATACACAAACAGTACCTATCAAGCCAGTTTTATCGGATAAATCAGCTACTTCAATTGTAGTTGATGAAGAGACTAATCATGAGTATAGGATTAATGGAGGAAACTGGCAAGATAATGGTAGGTTTGATGGTCTTCAGCCAAATGAGCAGTATACTATTGAGTCCAGAATAAAAGAATCTCTGACTGAAAAGCCCTCAGTAGTAAGCGAAACCTTGACTGTTATAACTTCTTTACCTAGCCTTTCTGGAGCTATAACTATTATAGGGACGCCTACAGTTGGCGAAGTGCTAATTATTGACTTATCTGAAATCTCATATGATGCAGATGTAGCAACCAACGACTTTACTTATATATGGTATAAAGATGGCAATATTATCCCTGAAGCTGACAAAGCCACTTACACTGTTTCCAATGACGATATTGGAAGTGTTTTAAAAGTTAAAATAATTAGTGATGACAATAATGCTACTGGAGAGCTGGAAAGCAGCCCGACAGAGGAAGTACAGAAAGTAGAGGTAGCGAGACCTGAATCTCCATTATTAGAAGAAAAAACAGCTACAAGCATTAAAGTGAAAGAAGTGCTTGGTCAAGAGTATAGTATTGATGGAGGACAAAGTTGGCAGCCTGGTGGGTTATTTGATGGGCTAAACCCAAATAGTGAGTATGAGATAATTACAAGGGTAGCTGAAACAGGTCAAACTAAGGAATCTGAAAACAGTGAACCGCTAATAATATTAACTGATAAACCTGAAATAATCGGATCATTTGCATTTAGTGGAAACTTTATATACAATGAAACCGTTTCTGTAGATACTACTGGTATCAGTTATTCACCCATCACTGTACTAGATCAACCATCTTATCAATGGTATAGAAATGGTATTGCAATTCTAAATGCTACTGAGAAAGACTATACTATTATAAAAGATGACATAGGCTCTACTTTATCATTTACCATAAAAGCAGATGGCATAAATGCAATTGGTACTGTAAATCAAAGCTCTAACACTATTGTTGCCAAAGCAGAAAATACTGAAGTACCTAACTTACCTGTCCTACTAAGCAGAACAGTTAATAGTATTACGGTTGTCTCATATCCAAATCAAGAGTATAGCATTGACAATGGTGCAACTTGGCAAATCAATGGAGTGTTTGATGTCCTAAATAGCAACACACATTACACCGTGATAACAAGAATGAAAGAAACAGATACTCATCTGCCTTCAGATAGTAGTATTGGTTTTAATATTAGAACAGATGACACCTTAAAACCCAAGATTGGCGGGACAATAGAAATTATAGGACAATTGATTGTAGGCAATATTTTAGAAGCAGATATTTCTGCAATTAGTTATGAGCCACACACTGTTGATGACAACCCTAAGTTTTATTGGTTTAGAGATGGAGAGTTAATTCCAAACGCTAATGAATTAACATATGAGTTAACTTCCGAAGATATTGGTAAAAAGCTTGCTTTTGCAATTTTAGCAGATGGAGATAACGCAGTAGGTTCTGTAAAAAGCTCTTACACAGACATTATTGTTAAACAGCAAAACAACAATTTACCTAGCAACCCTGTAGTAATAAGCAAGACTGAAAACTCTATAACTATAAGAAGCGTGGAGAGTCATGAGTATAGTATAGATAATGGTGTTACATGGCAGGATAGTAATGAATTTGATGGCTTATTACCAAATACTGAATACAAAATATTGTCTAGAATTAAAGGAACAGAAGTAAAAGACCCTTCAACTGTATCGAGACCAATTTATGTTGTTACTATTGCCAAACAAGACATTACGCCTGATGATGTTTTGGATGAGGTAATTAAAAATATAGGTATTGAATACAGTGAGCCTACTGATACTTGGGAAAGTATCACATCTGACATTTATGCTATTAGATTGGATGATTACGATGCTGAGTTAACATGGACTTCGACTCACCCTAATGTAGTTTCTGTTGGTGATGATAGTGATCCTAATAGAGTCCTAATGGAAGTAAACAGACAGCTTGAAGAAAAAAGTGTTAAGTTAACTGCTACAGTCACTTATGAAGGATTAACAAGAAGAAAAGCGTTCTTATTAATAGTTAAAGAACAAGGGCTAACTAAAGAAAGAGTATATCATAGCAGAACGATTACTGGTAACGATACTAATATTCCAGTAGAAAGAATAACTACCTATCAACAATTTGATATTGCAGATATTATAGACAAGGTTATAATTGATGAAGTTTTAGCTGAATTAATGGAGTTTAGAGCAGTTGGAAATATTGAAATACCTATGATGAGAAATCCGTCAAGTCAGGCTGATGAGTATGCTATTGAGATAACTAGGTCCGGCTTAAGAGAAGTCCGCAATAAAGATATAAAAATACTAAGTAATTATGTTGAGATATTAATCCCTAATCAAGAGATAGCAAAAGCCAGAGAGCATAATAAAGATTTATTCTTCAGGATTGTCCCACTTAAAGATAATGATAGAAAGCTTGTTGAGCATCAGATTATTAAAGAGGATGATTCAGTAATTAATGCTAGTACTGGTGTAGAAATCAATATTTTAGGCAACTCATTAATCATTGAAACAAACATTGATGGGTACTCAACAGAAATTACAATTCCATTTTCAGATAATGACATTAACGTGATGCAAGAGAACCAAAAAGAGTTCTTAAACAGCCTAGCGCTGTTCATAAGACATAGTGATAATGAAACTACTTTGCTAAAAGTAGGAGATGGTTTAGAACTAGTGATGGTTGGAGAACAGCCACATGGTGTTAAATTCAATATAGATAAATACAGTACCTTAACTCTAATTGAAATACCTGAAGCACCAGTAAGTGAAGACCCTATTACGCCAGGTACACCTACAACAATGAACAAGTCAGAGTTAGAAAATGAAATCAGTAAAGCTGAGAAAAACTTAAACAGCACTGGTATTAGTGGTGAGAGCCTTCTTGAGACGGTAGTACCTGAGGAAGCCTACTTGAAATATGAAGAAGCAATTAATAAAGCTAAGAATGTTTTAGATGATAATACTGCTACACAAGCACAAGTCAATAATGCTATAACTTTATTATCTAAGGCAACTGATGAGTTTAATGAAGCAAAAGTAATACAGTCAATAGAAGTTGGCCATCATAGTGCATACATAGTAGGTTATACTGACAAAACTTTCAGGCCAGAAAGAGGAATCTCAAGAGCTGAAATAGCTGCAATACTGTCAAGAGTAATAGACGATGTTAATGTAGTAAGAAGTCCTATGAGTTTCAGCGATGTGAGTGATAATCACTGGGCAACAAATGCTATTAAGTTTGTAACAGAAAAAGGAATAATGAGCGGCTATCCTGACGGAACATTTAGACCAGAGTCCTTTATTTCTCGAGCTGAAATCGCAAGCGTAATTCAAGCATGGAAAAAATATGAGTTGTTATCTGATAATCCACTTACTGATATTCAAGGCCATTGGGCTCAGAATTCTATTAATATGGTCTTTAGTAATAATATAATAGTTGGATATCCAGATAATACTTTTAGGCCTAATAATAATGTTACTAGAGCTGAAGCTGTAAGTATAATTAATAGAGTCTTGGGACGAGGTCCTTTATATGGAGTTGAAGATTTCAAGTGGATTGATGTACCATCGGATCATTGGGCATATTACAATATTATGGAAGCATCAATAAGTCATCACTTCAAAGTTGTAGATAAAGGAGAAGTTATTGTTTACAAAAATGAGAACTAAACTGTTATGGCTTATTGGCGAAACGTATATTTTAGCCAAATAGACTAAAAAGGCCCCTTAATGGGGTCTTTTTATCTATATGTGTTGATACTATATAAAGCCTCTATCATAGATTCCTTAAAAAATCATTCCTTTATATCCTAACCATTTTGCTCTAGTTTTATATTGGCTTTCAGATTTTCCGCATAAAAATGCTACTAATAAACATAAAAAGCAAGCACAACTACCAATAAACCAAACACACCTACTCCTATATCAATAAGCACAATATTTTTCCCTTTCTCTTTTTTGAGCATGCTATCAACCCATGACTGAAACTTCTTGTAGTCTACTATAAGCGCCATTGCTTTAACAGCTGTAAGTGAAAACAATACTGTCATCACTAATGAATAAGAAATTTCACTAGTTAAGTGCTGATACCAAGTAAAAGCCACTAACAGTAGCCCTATAGCTGCTACACCTACAAGCCATCTTGGACGCTCTTCAGAGTATATTTTCTCTAAAAACTTGTTTTCATCCCAAGTGTGTTTTGCAAGAAAAATTTCCAGAGTATTGCAGCAAAAAGTCCAGAATGCTGCAGGTTAGCTAACATCATATAATTTATTTGCAGCTTGCTTTACTTCCTTTTTGATAAAGCATGTTCAACTCTGTAACTCTTTCCTGTAAAAGATATAATGTGTGCATGATGTATTAATCTA
>PWPR01000208.1 GCA_003557085.1 Clostridia bacterium
AATCTTTATTGACCCAAGACTAACTGCAGCACTTGTTGATAGATTAATACATCATGCTCACATTATATCTTTCACAGGAAAGAGTTACAGAGTAGAGCATGCTCTATCAAAAAGAAAGTAACGCTAGCTGCAAACGAATTAAATGATGTTAGTTAACCTGCAGCACTCTGGACTTTTTGCTGCAATACTCTGGAATTTTTTCTTGCAAAACACACTTATGCCCCTCTAAAATGTTATTAGAAACATATAGTAGAGGTATTCTCATAAATAAGAGCATAGCTGATAAGCTATTTATTAAGATAAATGATAGTGTTGAATTAGTAGATGCTAGTAAGTGTATTTGTTTATTAATCAAGATAGATTATGGAGTAGAGTTCAGATATCCTATAGAAAGAATAAATAAAATTATTGGTAGATACATTATTAAGGAGGATGTATCCATCAAGAGTGAAGCATATACCAAAACTATATTATCCTTAAAAAATGAGTCAGGTCTTAGTACAATTTACTCAAAGGTTTTTGTACCAGTACAATAATAAAGGTAACTCAAAAGCAGAATGCTTAAGTTTGCTTTATCTATGGTTTAAAAACATAAGTAGACTAATGGTTAAGCATATTTTAGAAATGAAAACTCTACGTTAAGATTAAAACATCAAACTACCTACAGAGTCCATTTAAAAGGGTATGTCCTTCTCTTAATATAAACAACAAAGAAAACCTAACGATGAAGTTGAAAACAATGAACCCCAACAAGAGATTGGATCTGAAGAGAAAGTTCAGAAATTCATATGTCGCAGTGATGAAGTAATTCTTTCAAGAGTAAAAAAAGGACAAGAACTATTTGTGTGAGGGAACTAAATGCCTTTGAGTTCGTCTACTACAATGTTTGATAAAATTACTGGAGGTCTGAAAATGAGTGTTTTTAAGATAGTAGTGGTAGTTGGATTGTGTGCGAGTTTGCTTTTTAACTTTTTATTGCTTACAAGGATTGATACAGTTGACAATATGATAAAAGATTTTTCAAATAGTCAACGTCAAATAATTAACACAGTCAACTCCCAGATCAGCCAGATTAATAATGCAGTTAATAAGATCAAAGAGGATCAGAGTTGGCTAAGTGCTATCAATGTAAGGACAGAAATAGATGAGCTTGACAAGAGTAAAGCTATGGTCAATTTTGAGTGGCAGATAAAAGAACTACAGAATGATTCAGAAGTAGTTTTTAATTATAAGAGAAGTGAAGAAAAAGAATATACTTCAATTAAAGCGGTGGATACTGGAAGTGGACTGTTTAGAGTAGCTATACCAATAGAAGTCAATCTTGAACCTATTTGGAACTCATATATGGTTAATAAAGTTAATGATACATCCAATAGACATGCGATAGAAGAAGTTGAGAAGGATTACAAAAGGGAGAATCAGTTAATTTTTGACTATTATGTTTCAGTTTCTCAAAGTGACATGATAAAAAGTGCTGAAATTAATAAAGCATACGTTGAAAATATGGGTGCTCGTTATTATGGGTATTTGGAAGTATATACAGACATTGATTCAGATAATAATTATAGCATGTCTCTAACAAGTGGAAAGATATATGATTCAATAATCTATTTGGAAGAAGTACATCTTAATAAATACAGGGATGGGCAGCTAATAGGAAGCGAAGAATTAGAAAAAAGAAGTATTGTACATGAGGGTGGAATGCTTGTGAGAGAGGATACTAGAGAGTTTAGCAAAGAAACTTCAGATGAAGAATTTGATTACAGTAGTCTGGTGCTAAAAGTAGTATATAGTGATGGATCTGTATTTGAAAAAGAAGTCTATAGTAAGTAGTATACCCGGTAAGAAAACTAGGGTAGTTTTAAGTCTTTCGTATACATTAAAAAGTCCTTTCATAAATTGATTAATAGGATAGATTTTAATTATGAAATGGGAGAATTCTTCTAATGGAAGAAAAAAAGCATCAAGAATTTAGTAAGTCAGATAATTAAAGGTCTTGAGATTGAAGGAGTAGCACTTTCATTATGCTTAATTAATGAAGCTGCTACTTTTTATTTTGTATAGATTTTACTATTATATAATTGCGCTAACTTCTTCGCATTTCTACATTAGAAAACCAAGTATTTGTTTTGTAGGATGCATAAACACCTATATAATGGAGTTACACAGTATTAGGGGGAGTTAGAATTGAATAATATCAAAGGAATAGCTAATAAAAGTAGGGAGTATTTTAATTCTGGCCAGACTAAAGATGTTTCATTTAGAATAAAGCATTTAGAATTATTAAAAAAGACAATTAAAGAGAGAGAAGAGGAAATTGCTCAAGCTTTGAAGAAAGATTTGAATAAACCAGCGTTAGAATCTTATGCTACTGAAATTGGCTTAGTAATAAAAGAAATTGATCTATTTATAAATAAGCTAGAACATTGGTCTAAACCCGATAAGGTAAAAACTTCTCTAATGCATTTTAGGTCTCAAAGTTATATATATAAAGAGCCTTATGGGGTAGTTTTAATTTTTGCGCCTTGGAATTATCCTTTTCAACTATTGCTATTACCATTAGTAGGTGCTTTAGCAGCAGGAAATACAGCTGTTTTAAAACCTTCAGAGTTTGCTCCTGCTACTGCTAATGTAATTGCTAAGTTAATAGAAGAAAATTTTTCTCAAAAATATATTAGTGTAGTTGAAGGAGATGTAGAAGTTAGTAAGGCTTTACTAAAAGAGAAGTTTGACTATATCTTTTTCACAGGTAGCAAGAATGTTGGGAAAGCTGTGATGAGAGCAGCGGCGAATAATTTAACGCCAGTAACTTTAGAGCTAGGTGGAAAAAGCCCTTGCATTATAAACGATGATGCTAGTATAGATTTAGCAGCAAAAAGAATAGTATGGGGTAAGTACATGAATGCTGGTCAAATTTGTGTTGCCCCAGACTATATATTAATCCATAAATCAGTTAAAGAAGAGTTTATAATGAAAGCGAAAAAGTATATAAAAGAATTTTATGGAGAAAATCCAGAGGAAAGCTCTGATTATTGTAGGATTATTAATGAGAACCATTTTGATAGACTCAAAAACTTAATAAATGATGGTAAAATCATTACAGGGGGTAAACTAAACAAAGACACTTTATATATAGAACCAACTATGATAGATGAAGTTACTTATGATGACCCAGTTATGAATGAAGAGATTTTCGGACCAATACTTCCAATCATTGAGTTTGAGAATGTTAAAGATGTAATAGAAAAAATAAGAAATAGACCAAAACCTTTAGCCTTATATGTTTTTTCAGAAGATAAACAATTGCAAGAAATGTTTTTAAAAGAGTTAAGCTTTGGTGGCGGGTGTATTAATGATACTATAATTCACGTTTCTTCTTATTATCTTCCTTTTGGCGGAGTTGGAGAAAGTGGGATGGGTGTTTATCACGGAAAATCAAGTTTTGATACCTTTACACATAAAAAGAGTATTATCAAAAAAACTACCAAGTTTGATTTAGACTTAAGATATCCACCATACAAAAATAAGTTGAAATGGCTTAAAAAATTCTTCAAGTGGTTTTAATTTTACTTCGCTAGTTCGTAATTAGAAAATTTAAGAAAGGGAGCTTGAATATAGGAAATTCCTATGTGCTTTTACAAAGGATATTCTTGTGAAAGTACCAAACCTAAAACTTAATAAGTACATCAAGAGTTAAAAATATTTACTATTTAGTAAGTATTTTTTTATATATCAAGTAAACAGTATATCAAGATTAGCATTTAAAGGATTAACATCTATGATAAGCTAGAGAACCGTCTAAAAAACATATTGCCATCCTATTGGCGGCAGTTGTTTAAAGTGATAAAATCTAAGTAATAATAAAAGAAGGGGATGCAATATTATGAAAAACAAGATGTTGGCACTCCTGATAATTGTAACAATTATTTTATCAGCATGTACAAGTAATATAGCAGAAGATAACCAAGATTTCATAGAACAGATAAGTAATGAGGTGGATAAGTCAACTATCAACGATTTTGGTAAGGAATTACTCGAAGGGGTCTGGGCCGGTGAGCTTATCCTTGATTTTTATGAAGGATCTAGAGGAGAATATGGTTCTTTGACTAAGCAATTAGTCAATATAAATTTAGAAGTAGAATTTAGGATGCATAGTACTAGAAAGTCAGAATTAGAAATGTTTGGTAATATGGAGTTCGTCTATGAAACTCCGCAAGTTATTGAAGTGCAAAAGGGAGTTGAATCGGTAGAGTTTTTTCCAGAGACTAATAGCTATATTGGTCCATTTGTAGCTTTGATTAGTCGAGTAGAGCAAAATCTTCCAAATGAAGAACCAGCAATCGTCAATTTTTTAGACATTGCTCACATTACAGGTGGAGTAACCGTAATTGTTAATGTATCAGATCCGAAAATTACTGAAACTTTTAGCTATAGTGCTAATGAGGGTGCTGTATATGCTAGTGATTTATACATGTTAAGACAAATGTCCTTTATAACTTTAACTAGGGATGGAGATGGTAGAGCAGTATTTGGGCCTCATGATCATCTTAAACCAAGCACATCAGGTATAGAAGACAATATCTACGGATATTTAGAAAAAGTTTCAGTAGTTAATAGAGAGGAGCCACTCAATGAAAAGGAAGTGGTAAATACAGATTCAAAAGAGAGGTTAAAAGCCCGAATAGAGAATAGGTATGCAGAGTGGGATTTGTTTATAGAGCCAAATACGACAATAGAGCATGGAGAAACCATAGAAGAATCAATGAAGATAGTCAGTGGAGCAATATTTTCTAGAGTTAGAAGACTAACAGGTGATCAGATTTTTAAGGTACGACTTCCTGTTGCAATTACTGGTGTTAGAGGAACAGACTTTTATATTAGAGTGATAGATGAGAAGAAAGTGCTTATTAGAGTATATAGCGGTGAGCTTGAAGTATTATATCAAGATGAACAGTATATATTGACTAACAATCAAGGGATACTAATACTAGATGATGAAGATAAGGCTCAAACCTTTGATTTTGATAGTAACTATAAGAATCAGTGGTGGAATGAGTAGGTTTTTACAAAAGGCTACATGATGGACATTAGCAGAATGGATTGAAATATTGTTACTGTAGCGTTTAGGGAATATGTTGTCATAAAAGATATAAAACTATAAAAGAAAATGGGTTACTTATCCCTAAGACCAAGAAACAGCAAGTGTTATAGATTTTATCTGCAGAAAACCAGATGGGCTTGCCCTCTGGATGAATGCCGATATTTTTGTGCAATTAAATATTGGATAGGGTGTCAAAAGTAAAACAGCTGTTCAAAAAGTAACCATTCTCAAAAATTAAGCATTATGATCAATATCAAAGAAGCTAAATGTTAAAAAATTGTTCAAATACAATATTTTGCCTAATAAAACAGCTTTTTTAGGGTGTAATTATAAGAACAAACTTAGTTAAACTGCTTAATCATGGCATTTGTAGAGAATACGCACCAGCAAAATAGTATAGAAGATATTATTTGAATTTAAGTGAGCGTACTAAAAAGTTTGTTCTAAACTCTTGAGCAAAACCTTTTGCAGACTTAATCTTCCCAGAGATTAAAATTTAAAACTTATCCAACTGTAAATGATTTAAATAAGACAGTATCAATACTCTCCTTCGAATAGTCAAGCTATAGGTAATTATGAAAAGTCCACAGTGTCTAATTTAATTATAACGGATAAATACAACAAAAGAGAAAGGAGAGTATGATTTAGTCTGTGACTATATCAGGTGAAATTCAAAATGTTACAATAAGAAAGTCAAAAGCAGGTAAGTACTACATTTCTATATGTGTACAAGAAGGTGTAAAAAAATACCTCAAACTAATAAAGCAATTGGTATAGACTTAGGCTTAAAAGATTTTATAGCCACCTCTGATGGAGAAACAGTAGCTAACCCTAAAACTTTAGCTAAATATGAAAAAAAGATTGTTAAATTAAACAGAGAGCTTGCTAAAAAAGAAAACGGCTCAAACAATTGGTTACAAGACTAAAAACAAATTAGCTAATACACACGAAAAAGTAGCTAATATTAGAAAAGTTATTGCAGATGCTTCTTGGTCAAAGTTTGTCAACTACTTAAGCTATAAAGCTAACTGGTATGGTAGAGAATTAATTAAAATAGATAACTTATTCCCTTCAAGTCAGCTTTGTAGTAAGTGTGACTACCAAAACCCACAAGTTAAAGATTTAAGTATCCGTATGTGGGAGTGTCCTAAATGCAAAGCTCTTCATGATAGAGACATTAATGCTAGTAAAAACATTCTAAAGCAAGGCTTACAGTTAAAGCTAGCTAGTTAAGCTATATATTAGTACTGTCGGGCGGACAGGAACTTAAGCCTTTGGAGAACTTGTAAGACCTAGATACACCTAGTCCTTGAGATTATCTGTATCTAGGCTGGGTTCCGTGAATTAGGAATCCTCGTGGGCTTGCCCCGAGGAGCGTCAAGAGTAACAACTTATCTTTAGTGGTAAGGTTAGTTTTATCTTATAAAAAGTAAAATAGGCACAGACGATTCTGGTGCCTATTTCTACTTGAAATGAAAAGCTTTACTCACTTATTTTATTAGACAAGAGTTTTGCTAAGCATTTTGACCGAAGTTGATCTGAAGCTGTCAACTGTTTGATTGGTGGCAATTATAATATAGCAGTGAAAATGGAAGCAAGTACGCGATGTGATGCAAGCGAACGGTTATCAAAAATCAAATCTGGTAACATTCCTTTATCAAGAGCCATTAAAACCACGCGATGGGCTGTGTTTATTGGTGTCATAATTCGCTTGTCAATAGCTTCTAATGACAATGCACCAAAATGACAGTTTCTTATACACACACCACAACCAAGACACATAGATTCTTCGAGTTTTGGGAATGCACCCTTTGACTTTTGCTTATCACCTAAAGCATCAATCGGACATACAGTAATGCATTTGCCACATTTCTTACACTTTTCACTATCAATTTTAGGCAGATAATTTGTTGTAGCAATCGTTTGGACAGTTCCAAATTTTTGGGCTGCTAAAAGGGCTTCACAGCAACATCCACAACAGTTACAAATAAAAGCTACTTCATTTTGTACATTTTCGCCAATTTGCACTAAATTATGAGCGTAGGCGACTTTTAAAAGCTCTAAGCACTCTTTTTTACTTACACGTCTCGCATAATTAGAGCGTATTAGAGAGTCTGCTGTATTTCCAAATGTCATACATATTTCCATTGGGGCATCACAGTTTTGACCAACATGCTCCATCTTATGCCTGCAATAACACATGCTGATACCGATGTGCTCTGACGACTGAATCACATGAGAAACACGTTCATAATCCATAATTTCTATCGTACCATCTGATTCTATGTCATTCATAATATTATAATTATCTGAAAGACTATGTGTGTTATGGCCACTACTAGTATGTGTTTGTGAAAAATCGTGTTCATCATGACGAACTATATGCTGTTTTAGAGCTTCTTCGTTAACAAAAGCTTTCACTATTTTAGTATCTGTGCCAAAGAATAAATCTCTTACAAAGTCTTCTTCAACATTCATATAATGATGTAACAACTTCCCTAAGCTATGTTGATCGATGTTTTCGCGGATACGCATCATTGAAAACTCTATCCAACCAGCCATTGGAGGCGGCAAAACATAATAGGTTTTACCATCCTTATAAAAATCTACTAATAACGCTCGCCTTGCTAGTTTATCGAGAATATTAGCTGCCTCATTTTCTGATAAATCCCACCGCTTAGCTGCTTCTGAGGCAAGAAATGATAGGATAGGCAACTTTGATACAAGACGCGCTTCCTCCTCATCAAAAAGAATGTTCAAAATCTTATAAAGTGTCTCTGAAGGTGGCGCACCTTGAGGAAAGCGATTGAGTCTCTCTACTAACTTTTCATAACCACTACGTGCTGTAATATGTCCCATAATAAATCTCCTATTTATATAGGTATAGTATAGATTCAAAATGAAAAGAGCAAAATATGATACGCTAGTTTACTGAAGTCAAAATAGTTTATAAAAACCTGTAGAGGCAATCAGCGACTATCATTACAATTATTGCACTATTAGTTTGTCAAACTAAACTAGAAAGAATTGACTCTTCTAAACATACTGCATAAACAGCTTCAGAAGTGTTTGTAGTAGGGTAGCTTTATTGGTAGCTTGTTTTTTTTGAGTTACTTAATTTACAAAGTATTGATTTAAACGTAAGAGAATGATTTATAATAATTTAAAACATTAAGCACTGTAAGAAGGATATGGCTATATAGTTATAGAAATTAATGATGTATGTAAAACTTGAGGCTGGTTCGTATGTGATGAATTTGGATATAGGGAGGTTGATAAATAGAAAGTTAGCTAGATTATAAAGCTAGCTCTGTTGTCAAGCACTTATGATTCCTCTTTGTATAGAAGGAATAATAGATAAGTATCGGCTGATGGAATATATATTGTCTTACACAGAGGTAAGAATATTTTTGTAAGCTTAGGCCCTTTTTTTAGTTTGAGTTAGAGAAACAAACGATCTGAAAACAATTTTTATAATTAAATGATTTAGTTGGATAATTATAGGTACAATTACTCTTTAAAGATTTTTCATGTAACATTATTTTAAGCTATTTTAAAGAAAGGGGGAGTAAAGATGCTTTATGCTATTTTAGCAATTTTATCATTTTTACAATCTGTAATAGGTTTTATGTTAATGACTTCATCTGTTATGAAGTTCAAGACTCCTATAAAAAAGCGTATTGCAATGGGATTAGCAGCAATGATTCTAGGAATTACTCTCCTTTTTGCTGCATTAATGACTTGGGGTAGCACTTCGGTGGATAGTTTTGTGATTTTTGTAATTTTAGGAATTACCCTTTCATGGTATCTGATATGCTCAGATGATCGTTTTTCTGTGTCACTCTTTAGCTTTCTAACATTTGTTAATATTTATATTTCAATCAGTTACATAAGTGATACTTTGGCATTTAATCTTGAAGGGAATGCTTTTGTTGGTGCAAGAATCATTATACGAACAGTGATATATTTGATTATTCTCCCACTGTTGTTTAAATATGTAAGAGGTCACTTTAGGAAACTTGTTGATATTATAGATAAGGAGTGGAGAGTTGCAGTATTGATGCCACTGTTCTTTTTAGTTTTGCAATCTATTATCCTATATTATCCTGCTCCTTATTGGCAATGGAGTAGTGGTAATTGGTCTAGAAGCATTATACTTGTTGTTTATATGCTATTTTTTGCAGTATATTACCTCTTATATGTACAGGCAAATGCAATTGTTGAAAAGTATGTATTAGAAAAACGGCAATTGCTGATGGCTCAACAAGAGAAGTTATGGGAAGCAAAACTGATACAGCAGAAAAGTGCAGAAGAGAAGTTGAAATATCTTAGTTATCACGACTCTATGACAGAGTTATATAATAGGACATACATAAATGAAATAATGAATGATAAAGTAGATGACGGGACTGTAGTTTTTATTTTTGATATAGATAAATTAAAATATGTGAATGACAACTATGGTCATGCTGAAGGTGACAGGCTACTTCAAAGATTTGCTAAAGTTCTAAGACATATATTTAGAGATGGAAAAGACATAGTTGCTAGGATTGGTGGCGATGAATTTACTGCAATTATTAATAACTCAAACGAAGAGTCAGCTCAAAATATAAAGCAGGGAATAATCGAGTTAATTAGCTTAGATAACAATAAGCCTAGAAATAAAGATTTAGTACTTAGCGCCTCCATTGGTTATGCCTTAAAAGTAAGTGAAGATGATACAATAGAAGATTTAATTAAGAAGGCAGATCAAAGAATGTACATTGATAAACATGGCAAAAATTTTACATAGATAGAATTGATAATAGTGTTTTCTTGGAAGCACTGAGACTTGTGAAACATCTACTGATAAAACGATGATGGGAATGACTGGACATCTATTTCATCTTCATGGAACCTAGTTTGAAGTGTTTGGTTGAAATGGAAGTGAATCTTATGAAAATCCAAAAGGTTAGAAGGGGACTGTTTATTCTAGATTTGGTAAAATAGTTAGAATAATAGTGATGTTTGAATGTAAGGGTGTTCTATTTAACATTGTCAGATACTTAAACAAGAAGAAGCAGATGTGATAGCCCTCTAGAAATCAAATAAGTATTTCTGTATTTATAGGTAATGTATTAACAAATTTATGGGTGTTATATTTGACATTACATGATTTAAAGGAGAGTTGAAGATGAATACTGTCCAAGGCTACACGGACATCCCTTTATTGACTAATGAGCACGATTCATTTGATGTACAGTTTTATATTGATGGACTTTGTGATTATATTAGAAGTTGAAGTACACAATGACTATCTCTATTCAAGGTGATTAGGGTAGTGGGAAAACAAGCATGATGAATATGATTAAAGAGAAAGTGCGACACGATGTAGTCCCTGTCTGGTTTCATACGTGGAAATACTTACAGTTTGACATGCAGGATCGTTTAGTTTTTTCTATGCTCAATGCAATTATTGGTCAGTTGACTGAAGGATGCATTGATCTAAAAAATAAGTTTGTAGCAAATATCTCAAGAGTTGCAAAAATTGTCACAGTTAGTACAATTGCGCAGTTTAGTAGTATGGCAGCAAATGAGGTGCATTCAGCATTAGCGTCTTGTGATGAAGACTTAATAGTTCAGATTGATGAAATCAAAAAGCAGTTCAATCTGGCGGTTGTAGAATCACTCAAACGTTACCAATGTGATCGAGTTGTTATTTTCATTGATGATCTTGATCGTCTCCATCCTGAAAAAGCTATTGAGCTATTCGAGGTAATCAAACTATTTCTAGATTGTGAGCATTGCGTATTTGTCCTTGCTGAGGATTACAATGTTGTATCACTGGGGATTCGCATGAAATTTGGAGATATGGTTTCCACTGAAAAAGTAAAAAGTTTTTTTGATAAGATTATTCAATTGCCATTCAAAATGCCTGTGGCTCAATATAATGTAGAGCGATTTGTCACAGAAATGCTTGAGGGTGTTAAGATTGTTAATAAGACATTTATGATTATGTATCTTTGATACGCACGTCTATCGGTTTCAATCCTCGAAGTATGAAGCGTTTATTCAATTCTTTTTTGCTTCTTAACACTATTATGCAAAAATAGCAAAGAGTTAAAGAAAGTATCGGGCAGAAAACAGATGATAAGCGAAAGGTTAAGAAACAGAAAATACTTTTTGCAATCTTATGTATGCAATTGGTCTACGATGAGCTTTATAATTATATTGTACAAAATATTGCAGGGATCACTATAGATACGTTAACAGCTCTTACTGAATACAAGAGTCTTAAAAAATATAGTGAACTCCAGCCTATCATTAGCGAATTTCCAGATGTTAAAATACAACGATTAATACGTTTCATAAGAAATCTTGTCAACACTTTACAATTAGATGATGATGATTTGTCTGAGGAGGAGTTAAATGGCTTAAAGGAGATGCTAATGTTTTCGACTATTACCGCTGTTGGGCAAGCTCAAGTTGAAGATGAAAATTTTGAAATGCAAGAAGCTCGACGTGTAAATCGTTGGATTGCTAAACAAGTAAGTCATGCAATCGCTGATTGGTGTGAAAAGAATACTTCAGCTAAACCAAATATCAGCATGTATCAATCTGACAAAGAAGACAGTCAACTCAACTTTACATACGCAAGAAGTTATAGTGAGAACCCATTACATCCTTTAACGCCTTGGCGTATAGAAGTAATTATTCAGCACGATATAGAGCGTGAAATGTTTAGCATTTAAGTCTCAATATATGCTTTAAAAGATGAGGCAACCGTTGACTCACTTACTCAATTTGCTCAAACTAATGACTTGCCTTTGATAACTCATGAGGGTCATGTAGGTGATTTATATTTGCAATGCTATAATGAAACAGGTGTATTTGTCAATCGAAAAGTGGTCCACTGGGGGTGCGGATGTTTATGCTCCACTTTCTCAGCAAAGAGTTACAGATGTTTTGAATAGGCTCAAGCTATTATAGAATTCTTTCGAAGTACCATAACTTTTCGTAATCATATGCTTATAATGTATCAGTTTTGGTTAAAATCGCCATGTAGTAATGGTAATGAAAATGTAAATATTGAACAAATTACTCGACATAATCTAGTTAATGGAATAATAGGGCAATATTTAAATTAATAGACGATTTATTGACACAAGAAGCTGTCAAGAGCCTTATTAGTGAGAATGTCAATTACTTAGTCAATTATTTATTTTTTACGGCATTCATCCAGAGAACGAGCACCTCTGGATGAATGCCGCTTTTTGCTTTTTCTCCAGACATCATTAAATATGATTAGTCAAAATATAAATGTAGTTATATTTTTGAGCGGGTGAAATGTGCGAAGCATAATCAATATTTTTCGACAAAGTCTATACATAATATAATGAGTTTTACTGCCAAGATACAAAAGACAGTAAAGCATACTTACTAGAATCCTCTATATAATAAAACACAAAAAGTTGACATCCACCGACAAGATCAGATATGTATTTAAATCTCTATTATCTTTCTATAAAGTCTACTAAAAAAATAACTAGTAATTATATGTGTAAAAATTCATTAAATAAACACAATTAATTGTGGTAAAATAGTAGCATAAGGTATGAATAGTGTGATTTTACTTAGCATATAGTCGAATTATAAAGTTTAGGAGTTGTCAAAGGAGACTTGTAATGTTAAAGAAAATTTTTTCAGATGATAAAACATTTTATAATAGGTATCAATTAGATGCAATTAAGAAAATTCAAGGAAGTTTAATTGTCATATTGACATGCGTTCTATTAATTGTTTTATTATTTACTGAATCAAAACTAAAATTGACCTACTTTCTAATTACAATAGCATGTATGTTTGCAGTCTTAGTTTCTATTTATTACACTAGGAATGGGAGAAAATCTAAAGCTGTATTTGTTTTAATAGCCTCAACAGTTATAGTAACTTGGATGCCTATGATATTTGATCCATCAGTACGAAATGGAGACTTTGTGCCAATTATTTATCTAGTAATTCCTGTGCTTTTAGCTTCAATATTTACCAATGCAAAACTTACAACAATAATTGCTATAGTTCAGGGAGTCGTAGCTTTTTTAGTGATAGGTGCTTTTAAGGAGCTACAATCACAAAATTGGGTTAGCTATATAATATTTTATTTCATTACTGTGAACATTTCAGCTATAAGTAAATATAACTATAGCAAAGAGTTAGAAAGAAATGAGACTCAGAGAAAAGAAATGGAAGTAGTCAATAAAAAGTTAAGAAAAGTATCTATAACAGATGGATTAACTAATCTTTATAATAGGCGACATTTTTTTGAGATTATAGAAGACGAAATAAAAAGAGCTATCAGACTGAATTATAAGATAATTCTTCTTTCTATAGACATTAACAACTTTAAGCAAGTTAATGATACACATGGACACTTTAAAGGTGACGAACTTTTAAAGAACCTAGCTACTATTATCAGTGAAAATATAAGAGATGGCTTAGACACTGCTTTTAGATTTGGTGGGGATGAGTTTACAGTAATATTATCTAACTGTTCTAAACAAAAAGCTATTAAAATAGCAAATAGGATTGATAAAGAGTTCAAAGAAATGACTGATATAGCTTCTTTAGCTTATGGTGTAGAAGAATTAGATATATATAATCCTGATATTGAAGAAGTTTTAAAAGAAGCTGATAGAAAAATGTATGTTCATAAAAAGAAGGTGAAAGAAAAAGGATAAAACCTTTTCTTTTTTCTTATTGAGCTTTATTCAAGCTAATCTTAAAAGTTTTGTTTTTAGTTGATCATAACAACTATCTTCAATCATTTTCAAATAAAAGGTCAATATCATTAACAATCTTGGAGTTAAGTTTATTGTCACATACCATTTGCTTTAATAAATACATAGCTTCAGTATGCGTCATTTTTGATCTATAAGGCCTGTCTTCTCTTAGTGCTTGATAAATATCAAGAGTTGCTATGAGTTGGGATTCAAAGTCTAATTCATTTTTGGACAAACCAAAAGGATAACCTGAACCATCATTTCTTTCATGGTGATTGGAAGCCCATTCTGTAATTTCTTCAAAACCATTTAAAGGTTCTAGAACTTTTCTTGTGTAGTAAGCATGAGCTTTTATTTGACTGAACTCATCTTTTGTTAGTTTTCCTTTTTTATCTAAAATTTTGTTTGAAATAGCTAACTTTCCAATATCATGAAGATCAGAGGCAATTAACATTTTTGCTAAATGGGTCTCTTCAAAATCATAATGATTACACATTTTTTCTACTCTTATTGTTAATCCAGTAGTATGAAATCTAGTAAACTTTGACTTGGAGTCAATTATTTTTGAAAACATTCCAGTAACGCGTTTGACTTCTTGCAAGGTATATTTCTTATATTTCGCTAATTTTAAATTTTGCAAAGAGGATAATATGAATTGATTGCTTATATCATACCAAAATCCCTCGGTTTTCATTAGTAAAAGTAGAGTATCTACTATATCTTGAGAAAACTTTGTCCCAACCTCAGACATTAAACTTTCTACTAAGCTTTGCTTATTGCTCGGTTCATAATTTAATTCAAAATAATCAGCTATTGATATAATTTTAGAAAACAGAGGAATTTTGTCATTAGGTATATCAAAGAAACCTTGGCCATTATAGTTTTCATGATGGTATAAGATGATATTCTCGTAGCCTTTATGGAAAGGAAATTGTTGAACAATCTCTTCACCTATAATACAATGACCAATCGACTTTTCTAACTCTCTTTTACTCAAACTTTCAAGGTTTTCTACAGCACCTATATCATGAAGTAGTGCAAACACCATAAGATCATATTTCTCTTTACTTGTAAGGCAATAGTTTTCTCCAATTTTCACTGCTATATAAGCTACTCTCTTACCATGGTTAGTTATGTCATTTAATATATCCATTTCTATAAAGTCTAATATGAATGAAGCGGAGAGTAATAATCTATTCAAATCTACCTGCATTATCAATGACCTCACTTTCTTATTAACAACATTATATCATAGATAAGTTTAACCATACTTTTGTTTGAGTTTAATATAGTATTAGGTTTGGTATGAAATCTTGGGCACAATATGGTATTTGTAAGTTGGTGAAAAAATTTAAAACTACAGAGCCTTGTGAATCAGCTTGACTTGATTCACAAGGCTCTTCTTTTATATAAACTTCGTTTTACTCAAACTTTTAACAACTGCATAAATCAAAACTATGTTTACTACTGTAATTATAATATTACTTATTAGTCTTGCAGGAAGTAAAACAGCAAAACCGGTACCCATTAAATGTGTTAACCATAAAGTATTCAATAGTCCTGATATTAAAAAATACACTAATAAATTAGCAACAATTACAACAGCTAAATTAATTTTCTTGCGCCATAGCATTATTAAGCCAGGTATTGCACCAGTCAAGCCAGCACTAAGTGTGAATCCTGGATGAAATGCTCCACCATGACTATTTATTAAGAACCCTAAAATATCACTGGTAACACCAGTTAAAAATCCTGGAACTGGCCCTAAAACTAATCCTGATAAAATAAGTGGAACATTACCAAAACTAAGCCTGACTGTATTGTTGAATAACATCAGTGCGCCCAGTCTTGAAAGTATAATATTAATACCAACAAAAAGAGCTGCTAAGACCAGTGTTTTAGTATCTAATCTTTTCTTTAACAAAAATAAACCTCCTTTCACTTAAAGTGAGGCATAACCCCACACAAGAGAAAAAAGGTTGCTACTTCTCATATGTGGCAGCGGATGCAACACTATATCGCGAAAAACTTCTTCGTTTAGGAGCTACTTCCCATCTCCTAACACTTAACGCATAATGTCTACTCTGCCTCTTTACTAGCTATAGAATACACAAAAAAAAGGTGTCCGTAAAGAATGATTGATATAAAAGCTGTTTTCAATCAGCAGATCGAAAGGATTATCCTAATCTGAATGCTTTTTTATAGTGTTTTAAATAGGGCTGATATTTCGAAAAAGTGGATTGAAGAATTAAACTAGAAAGATTAATAAGAACAGATGTGAAAAGCTCTTAATATATCTCTGCCTTAAAAACATATGAGTGATTACAAATGACTCTCACACATCTTTTTACGGACGAGCTTGTTGTGATATAGGTATATTATCGTCAAAGAGTTCTTCAAAAGCTAATCACGCCAAAAGATAAGAATAAAGTTGTAATGCTTCTAAATGAAGAGAATATCTTTTCTATATGATTTTAGCTTGCCAGTTCTAAGTAAAAAATTCTCTTACATATTAAGACTAAATGAGATTATAGTAAACTTGGAGTTATCTAAAGTATATTCTTAGGATGGCAAGTCTTTTGCAGATGATATTTTAGAGAAATGTTGCATACATTAATCAAATGATTATTATAATAAAATATATATTAAAAATATTATTAAATATATATATAATAATAGTAATAAAACATTGCTAAAAAGTACTAATAGGTATATGATAGTACTATAGCAGAGTAAAGAGTTGTTATTCCTATGAAGTCTCAGCTAGTTGTAATTTTATTGTTTTCCCTGATAGCTACTTCTAGGAATCATAAAGATATTTATAGAACTGTCACTTTGAAGATATTCTCAAATTATTATTCAAAAAGACAATGCTATAACTATCTACTGTTTAACTAATATAACTATCGTCCCTTTATTAAGATTTGACATTCTTCTTAAAGAACACATTTCTTTCTTGTGCTCTCTCCACTAGTATCATTTCTGACTTCTTAGAAATGATGTCTTTATTCTCTTCTTTTTACAGACACTACCAATTACAATACTTAATGTTCACGACTTAAAG
>PWPR01000177.1 GCA_003557085.1 Clostridia bacterium
CCATTTCATCCATACCAATTCTTGATAAAACAGGGTCTCCTGGAACAACTTGTAGCAATAAGAAGAGGAATATTGTCACAAAGAAAATTGTGGCCATAGCTGTTATTGTTCTTTTTAGATAATACATTAAGCATCCTCCTAAAAAGTAGTAGGTAATTATTCAATTACCTACTACCAAAGATACTACTTTTTTACTATTAATGATATATCAGTAAAAGCAAATGGATAATTCACATATCCACTAAATCCATCATTAAGTGCAACTTGCACACCTTGATCTAGTAAGAAAACATTAGTCGCATCATCCACTAAGATTTGCTGGGCTTGTCTATAATACTCATATTGCTTCTCTAAATCACCTTCTGCTGCAGCTGCTAATATAAGCCTATCATATTCTTCATTGGTTGCTCCAGCAAAATTTGAACTTGTTGTCATAAACCTTGATAACATTCTATAAGCATCTGGATAAGCAACTATTTGTAGCTGTGCCATTTCATAATTAAAATCTCTATAAACTACCTGAAAATACTCTGTCCATGGCAGCACCCTTAGTTCAACTTCAATTCCAACTTGCTCTAACTCATCAACAATGACAGTTGCAATGTCTACTGACAATTCATTTTCAGCCACAACTGATAGAGATGTGCTAAAACCATCTGGATATCCAGCTTGAGCGAGCAATTCTTTAGCTCTTTCTTTATCAGGATAGTATAAGTTTTCTAAATTATGATTGTAAGCTGGGTTAAGTTCAGACAAGTGAGTATGCAAAATAGCCCCCCTGCCACCATTAGCTACATTCAATACTCTTTGCTTGTCAATCGCATAGTTTACTGCTTTTCTTACCAAAATATCTGAAAAAATCGAGCCTTCTCTCTGGTTTAGCCATAGCTGTCTAATATCTTGGCTAAGTCCTTCAATCACTTCTATACCTTCCATAGCTTTAACATCGTCATAGTTTGCAGGATTTAATACCAGCATATTAACTTCACCAGTTCTAAAAGCTAAGTATTGGGCATTGTCGTCATTATATATCTTAAACTCAACTCTATTAACCTGTGGTAATTCACCATGATAATCATCAAATCTCTCAAAGGTAATTGAGTCAGATACTCTATAATCTACAAACTTATATGGTCCTGCACCAATAGGATTTCTTTCCATTTCTTGGTTAGTTAATCCCTCTGGTATTATAAATGCATCAGCAAACCTATGATGAATAGTTGAAAAATATGAAGGAGCAGCGCTCTCTGCTAAAATGAATTTTACAGTATATTCATCAATAGCTTCTACCATACCTGGGTTTTCATCTTCGGGGTTTAGTAAATTATACCAAGTGGAGTCAATAACTTCATCTTGGTCATCTGTATATCCTCCCAGCCTCAAAAAAGAGTAAACCACGTCTGATGCAGTAAGCTCCTCTCCATTATGGAATTTCACGCCTTGCTTTAGTTCAAATGTAATCGTTCTATTATCATCATCATAAACAACACTTTCTGCTATAGATAGTTCTGGCTCCATAGTTTCTGGATTATACTTATACAATGCATCATGCATATTTCTAAGTACTGATTTTGTAATAGCTGAAACATCAACATTTGGTGCTATTGAGCTAAAATCAATCCTTATAGGAGCAATAAACTCTACGAACTCATCGTTCAGCCCTTCACTTGAGCTGTCTGGTTGACATCCCATTAAACTTGCTGATAAAGCCAAAACTAATATCATTACAACAATTTTCTTCATTTCTTATTCCCTTTCTCTACCCGTAATCCAATATCTTAGTGAATGTATACATAGAATAACACTTCGTTTTCACACTGTAAATATTAATATATTTTTATGAATGTTCTGTGTAGAAGAACTAAATTTTTTGCTAAAACTCTGTGATAATCCGAACAATTTTTACTTTAATTTTCTATTTTTGGCTTATATTTAAAAAACCCACCATCTTAGGAGGGCTTTCAAAGCTTAGTCTTTCGGGAAAGAGTAAAGCTTCTGTTTTACTCTAGAGTTATTTTGCTGACTTACTCATAGCTTAGTTCAGTAACGCTAGTTTTGCTAGCTTAAAACTAATTATCACTTCTTAATAAATAAAGTATAAACTCTATCTCTTTAGTTTAATCTATTGTTAACTACTTAAAAATCTTTCTAAACTATTATCCCTACAATAGCTTTTCTCTCTAGGCAAACTAACAGAAAAGAAATTTTTTTAACCACGCTAGTTTATTCTATAACTTTAGAGTTTTCTAAATAAACCCACACGAGTCTTTTTTAGAAGCTTATTTCTTTGAAATAATCTCATAATTATCATCAATATGATCTACTGCATTAACTTCTTCATTACAGTGCGGACATATTAATACGCAGAGTCCTTCTTCTCTTTTTCTTTGCAAAACCTCAATAAACCCTGTACTTATTATACCAGTAGGTATTGCCACAATTCCTATTCCCAACATAGCTATAACACTAGCTAAAAGCTTACCTATTCCTGTTATAGGATATACATCCCCATATCCAATTGTCGTCAAGGTAGCTATAGCCCACCAGAAAGTGGAAACTATATTTGGAAATGCTTCTTCTTGAACATGACCTTCTGCATAAAACATCATAATAGAAGACATAATGACTAAGAAAAATGTAATTAGAATCGTTGCAATAAGTGTATCTTTTTTATTGACTAGAACTTTTCCAATCAGGTTTAATGATTGAGAATAGCGATTAAACTTAAACATTCGCAAAAATCTTGTTACTCTAACCATCCTTAAAAATCTTAGATCTAACTTTACAATAACAGGTAAATAAAAAGGCAATATTGCTACTAAATCAATTATTGCCATAGGGGACAATAAATACTTCCTTACTGCTGTCAATTTTGACACATTTTCATTTTCAAACAAAATGTCTGATGTCCAGATTCTTAGCAAATACTCAACTGTAAATACTATTACACTGAAAACTTCAAAAGCTCTAAAAAACTGAGTGTACATGCTATATAGTTCGCTAAAAGACTCTAAAACAATTGATGTCACATTTAATAGAATTAAGCCAATTATTAAAGAATCAAAGATAAAACTTGCTCTATCTTCTCTATCAGCTTTCTCAATAACCTCAAAAATTCTATTTTTAGTAAGCGTCATAAAATCACCTCCTGAAATTTATATTTCTACTCTAGCTACACTCTTTCCTTTGTTGGAAAAGAAAAATAATTCAAAATTGTGCATTTTTAATTAAGAGTGTTTGATGTTTGCTCACTTTATCATGTTAATATATAATTTAATTATATTGGAGAGGAGGAAGACTATGCTAAGTTCATTAAGAAAGCTTCTTTGCCGAAGTATTGATTTGCTAGAGAGTTCTTCTTTGTGTAAAGCTCAAATAGATGATATGGAAGAGTTAATAGTAAGAATGAGCAAAGAAGAACTTATTGTTGCGGTAATAGGGCAGTTTAAAAGAGGCAAATCTACTTTTGTGAATACTATACTTGATTCAAATATTCTCCCTGTAGGCATTATTCCGATAACATCTGTTATCACAAAAATATCTTATGGCTCTGAACTAGCAAAAGTCAAATTTACAAGTGGAGAAGAGCGCATTACTCCTATTAGCTCTTTATATAAATACATTAGTGAAAAAGAAAATAAAGAAAATAAGAAAAATGTAGAGAGTGTGGATATTTTCTTAGAGAGAGAATTTTTAGACAAAAACATAACAATTGTCGATACTCCTGGAGTAGGATCAATCAATAAAAACAATACAGATGTGGCCTATTCTTATATCAGCAATAGTGACGCTATAATTTTCATGCTTTCTGTTGATAGCCCTATTAATGAAATAGAGATTGACCTTCTTAAACAAGCTAAGAAGTATTCTTCAAAAATTTTTTTCGCAGTTAATAAAATAGATACCATCTCAGATGAGAAGTTATCTGAGTACCTTGATTATTGCAAAAGAGTGCTTTCAGATGCTCTAGGTCTTAATCACGTTAAAATTTACTCTATAAGTGCTACGAGCAAAGCTGGCATAGATAATATGTTATATGAAGTTAAACAGTTTCTAGTGAAAAACAAAGAGTCCCTTTTAGTTGAATCTATAAAAGACAAACTGATCCGTCTCATAAATGATTCCATTTCACAACTTAATCTCTTTATTAATACTAGCAGGTTGCCATTAGATTGTATTATTGAAAAAGAATCTTTATTAAAAGAAAAATTTGATAGCCTTAATGAGAGAGTTGAAGAATCTTTATTAATTCTTGAAAAGACCTCAGAAAAAGAGCTTAATAAAATAACTAAGTCACTGATTGATGATGCTGATAAAATAAAAGCAGAGTTTATAAGGCATATTAATGAACTATACAATAATAATGTTAGCTTAGATACAAAACTGTTAGTTACTAAGTTTAGCCCAGTTTTTAGCACAGAATTAATTGATAGGTTACATGAACTAGACGCAAGTGGAATTGCAAAACTTGATTCTTTTTATACAGGGTTGACTGACAACATTATTACTCAACTTTCAGAAGTTGAGCTCTATACAGCAAAAATATTTGAAGAG
>PWPR01000046.1 GCA_003557085.1 Clostridia bacterium
CATTAACTGTGTGACCTGCTATTGTATAGGTCCTCATGCCAATGTCGCTCCTCTCATAGCCATGCGTTCCATAACTCTATCCATAAATTGGTCCACTCCATAGTCATCAAGCACTGTTAGCCCATCTATGTTAATATTAACTACAGGCTTACTAGGTTGCCTATTATTTGAAGCACCCGTTTGTGGTGTTATAGTGTGTGCAATGTTAGAAGTCATTCCCAAGCTTGCTTTTTCTGCAAGTCTTTCAGCATCTTTAATGCTATCAGAAATAGGTCCAACAAAATCCAAGTTATTAAGGTCTTTTAATGGACCTTCTTTTGCTGGCGAAAATGGCAAGAAGTCTCTTATTTTACCCGCTATATTTGACATAGCATCAGTAACATTACCTATCATGGAAGTTATACCTCTTACAAGGCTCGATATTATATTCTTACCAGCATCAAACATTCTGCCAGGCAATTCATTAACAACATTTATAATCCCATTAACAATGTTTCGTCCTGCTGTCTTTGCTCTATTTAACGCATTGTCTGCAAAGTTAGCAATAGCAATAACAACATTATCAAACCCTGATACTACCCTATTAAGTAATTCGCCTAAACTTGTACCAAATACGCTTAATATCATGTTTAATACATTTTTTATTTGATTCAATATCAATCTGCCTATGTTCGTAAATATACTTAAGAGTGAATTAAAAGCACCTTCCCAATCTCCTGTAAGTACAGAGAAGAATAAATTGTAAAAGTCTAACATTAAATCTAATATCGTGATTACTGCCTCCATTATGTTTTCAAATAGCATTTTAGTAAAGTTTAATAACCATCCACCTTCACCCTTGAATAAGCCAATAACATTATTCCAGAATTCCCGAATCTTACTTGTTAGTTCAATAAATTTCTCAACTATACCGTCAATGACTTCCCTGTTATCGTTATACCAACCTTTTAGGTAGTCCACTAAATCCATTATTATTGGGATTATTACATCAACAATAGCACGCTCAATATATTCAAACGCATTCTTAAAAAACGCCTGCACTTTAGGGGCATGTGTTTTAGCCCATTCAAATAAATCGATAAAAACAGGTATTAATTTTGTCGCAACTTCTTGGAATACAGCTGTAAACATCTTCTTAAGTTCGTCCATGGCATCAGAATAGTCCTCTGCGGCTTTTAAAGCATCTTCCGACATCACTATGCCTAATTCATGTGCCCTCTCTCTTAATCCTTCTATTTCGTCACCACCAGCTACAATAGCAGGCATTAAATCCCTTGCCAGCTTTGTTCCGAACAGTTCAGAAGCTAGTGCTGATTGCTCCGTTGCATTATCCATTTCGTGCAACGTATGTATGGACTTCATGAAAGCATCTTCTGTCGATATAGTACCCGCCTCAATCTCTGCCATACTGAATCCCATTTTTTGTAAAGAATCTTGATATTTTTCATTACCTCCGGCGGCAAGTCCTATCCTTTGGTTTAATCTTCCCAAAGCCCTATCCATACTATCTGAACTTACACCTACTTGGTCACCTGCGTGTCTTAGTTCTTGTAGAGCATCAGTTCCTACACCCATTTTCATAGCAGACTTAGCAATTTCATCACCTGTTGCAGCGAATTTATTTGCTAAAGCTAAAGCACCAGCTCCGGCAGAAACTGCGGCAGCACCAACTGCTAAAGCACCAGCTCCGGCAATCTTTGCAAACTTGCCAAACCCACCCCCAGCCTTCTCTGCATTTCCTTCTATACCACTTAACTCGCTATTTACTTTATCTCCACCATCTAAAGCGATAGTACCCATCAGCGAGAATACATCCATAGATTTCACCTCTTTTCTAATTCGAGGTCATATTACATTACCTCATGTAAAACACACGCTTAAAACTCAATTTTGAGCCTTGTTTTTTGACCTATATTTATCAGCTATCTTTTTAGCTGTAGATATTTGTTCTTCTTGCTTCTCTTTATACTCTTTGTTTTGACTTGTTTTTTTAGCTCGATTTTTGAATTCTTCGAATGAGATTTTTTTCTCCATATGTGGAAGTTGAATAAGATATAAGTCCCATAAATCCCGTTCATCTTCTTTTTGAAATGCTTTTATGAGTAGTGCACTTAATTGAGATATTCTTACGCTTCTAGCGTATTCTAAAGTATAATGTTGGTTTAACAATCTTATGCTCTCCGTATATCCTACTTGAGAGCTTCGGTAAAAAAATCAACTAATTCCTTATCTTGATAAATAGATTTGAATGTGTTTATAGTTATTACTATGCTTTGTTTTTTAACTTCGTCAATATTAGATTCCTGGGCTATTGCAACTATTTCAAATACTTCTTTCTTAACTTTACCTATGTTTTTAATAATGTGCTTTATTAGTTCAATTCCAGCTTCATGTGTCATATCTGGATTATCTTTGCCCTTGTTCTCTTTTAAGAACTTTTTCTTCCATGTCGTAACATCTATTTTGTCAATTATTTCTACTGCATAAGGCAACATATCTAAAGCCTTTTCTGTTCCTATAACCATATTATTCCCTCCACATTAAAAAAGAACAAGCAGGGCTAAATAGCCCTTTTTCGCTTGTTCAAAATTTTATTAAATGTCCATATTGTTATGGGTGATTAGCTATTGTTACAGCTACAGCCAAATCAGCACCACTTACAACTGCATTATCAGAAGCAGTTACTTGTCCATCTTTAGCTACTGTGTATGCATATGTTCCATCAGGTATTGCCCTAAAACTAGCTACACCAGAAGAATTAGTAAGCTTAAGTTTGTCGTTAAAGTAAACCAAAGCATCTTCAACATATCCTGTTGAACCATCGCTTGTAACTGTAAACGTTACAACGTAAGTATCAGGAGCGTCAACGTCTTCGATTTCATAAAGAGGCTCTGTTGTATCTTGTGGATTTTTATGACCTTGGACATTAATTTCAACAACAGTTTCTTCTTTGGTTGTAGTTTCAATAGTCAAACCTTCTCCACCTAGAGCGTTAAATATCTTGATGACTTTCCAGTTACCATTCAGAGTTTCTCCGATAATAGTTATATTTTTCATATATTCACTATCGTCAATATCTCCATTTTTTGCTCCACCTATAATCTTAGTTACATCACCGTTTCCATCAACTTCAACATTCGTGGAAGCTAAACCCATTCTAAGATTTTCTAGCGTTAGGTCCATTATTCCGATTGTAGCTTTAGCACGTTCTTCAACTATCTTAACTAAACCTTTTTCCGGTGCATTTGCTCCATCCCTGGTGATTTCATATCTTTCCTGTTCTACTTCAAATGTAGTCCCTTCTTTTAAAGGTCCTAGTAAAGTTTCTGATACTTCACCATAATCTCTATAGACTAAGCCACCATCGAACACTATATTCTCAAGCTGTTTAGTCGTTATATTTTTATTAAATGCCATCTATTTTCATTCCCTTCTATTGTATAAAATAGGTCTTGCAAGTAAATCTTATCATCCGCCTTCTTATGTTAACGTCAGGGTCAGGTATCATGAGCCTGTTCACCCGATATATATATGTTACTATTTTGTCACTAGTTGAAATGTGTTTCTTGTAGTGCAATCTATCTTCAATTTGTGTTGTTAAGCCCTCTAGTGTAGTTGTGTCCGTACTGTAATCCCATACATTAACTTCGAGAATAAAATCCTCTCTAGGGTCTAATTCCTGGCTGTTAGGAAATGTCATTGTAATATACGGAAACGATTGACCTTGCAATGCTTTCTCTAAGTACGTTGTGCCTACTGCCGATAACTCTTGATATACAAATTTAATCAGCTCTGTCATTTCATATCACCACTTATTATCGATTTAACCAAGTCTTTTAACTTGCCCACATTTTCCTCAAAAGCAGGAGTTAAAAAAGGTTGTTCGCCTTGCTTATAAGTGCCAAATTCAACGTAGGGAGCGTATTCCGTAGAAGTCCCAATTGTAACCGTCTTAGCACCTTCGTCAACTTCATGGTTTATACTTGACCGTAAATTACCTGTGTCAAAAGGACATCTTGTTACAGCTTCGCCATCAACAACTACTCCAACGGATTCAAGGGCTTTTATTTGTGCGGTTTCAAGGGCTGTCTTGGCTTTTTTAAAATTATTCTCAAATTTTATTCCCATTAAAGCACCTCCCCAGTAAACTCCATGTCAATTTGCAGAAACTCAATGTTTCCAGCGCTCTTAACATCAGCTATTTTAATATTGTATATCTTGTCATCTAAGCCTACATATCTCATTGTTTCGTCAACCTCTATTACATCACAGTAAAACCTATGTGTTGAATATAACTGTGGTTTATCAGCACTTACACGTTCATCTCCACTTAATGTTCTTAAATATCCGTAAACATCGGTATGCTTGTCCGTCCAGGTCTTTGTAAATCCACCCATTCCATTAGGAGTACTTGTGTATTCTTGTATTTTGTGTCCTGATGTGTAAATTCGTTCCATCATATAATCACAAAATACAAGAATACACAAGTACCGGTCAGCCGGGCCAGTACCGCATGCCGGTGCCGATGATGAATATCCTC
>PWPR01000135.1 GCA_003557085.1 Clostridia bacterium
AGGTTGGATCTTGTTGAGCTTACTACTGGCGTTCAATAGGATCTACTTCTCTTTTTCAGAGATATCATCTCTTCTAACTAGTGGTTCCTAATAGCAAAGACAACTCATGTTCAAAAGATTGTTTTGGTGTTAAGTAACCTAGAATCTTTCTAGGAAGATTATTGCACCATTCTTGAACTCTCTTAATGGCCCTAATGCTGTAGTCACCTAGACTTTTACCTTTAGGTATTAATCTTCTAATTAATCCATTGTATCTTTCGTTACTACCTCTCTCAAAAGCTGAATATGGATGAGCAAAATATACCTTTGTACCTGTAGTTTCTTCTATCTTTGATAAATCTGCAAACTCAGATCCGTTATCTGCAGTAATAGACTTGAATATCCTAGAGAAATTGTCTCCAACTTCTGCTGCTAGTTTTTCTATTTCTTTAGTTACTGCTTCTTTTGTTCTGTTTTCTGACAAAAGATTAATGCCAGCTCTTGTCTTTCTCTCTAATAGCGTTACTAACACAGGGTCCTCTTTGCTCTTTTTTGTTTTCTCGAACCCTCTTAGGCTTTGTCGACCTTTTCAGTTTTAGAGGCAAATCAATATTCTTAATCTCTATTAATCCCTGATCTATATAGTTATATACTGTCTTTGTGCATAACATCTCTTCTTTGTCATAAGCCTCAGTTATCTTTGCTTGTCCTACTATCGCATCTATTCCATACCCTGTTTCCTTAAACTGCTCTTCTAAATCTGTAATAAACTCATCACAGCTTAGCAACTTCATCTTCCTACCGCACCTCTGTCTTCGTTCTTCATATACTCTTTGCCCCACATCTGCACAGTATAACTTAACCTTTTTTCTTTGCTTGATTTGATCAATAGTTCCTCTTTCTAGCTCATTCTTAATACAGTTATATGAGCGCTCAAGCCTCTTTGCTATTCTGTATATACTCTTGCCTTCCTCTAACAAAATTTCAATTTTTACTCTTTCTTTTAGACTTAGGTGTGTAACTTTCTTCTTTTTTGTAGTATTATTAGTGTTCATAGTGATTCTCCGCTTGTGTATTTTGGTTTTCTCAAACTCTATTATATTACAAGTTGGTCTCACTATGAACTTTTTATTGTTTCATGTTGATTATACAATTAAGCATTTTTTAATATTTTGCTCTTAAGAATATTAAAATCACTTAAAGCCCTGCTTTCTCTTTGTCAGACTCTATTTTGATTTATCCAACTTCTTAAACTCTTCTTTAGCTTCCTCTAAGGATTCTTCTTTCTCTACTATTTTCTTCTGATGAGTAAACTTTATGTAATTGTTAGTAAGAGAAATGCCTGTTATAGCTATCATGTAAATTATTAAGCTTATCCAATTGAGATTTTGCAAGGTTTCAGAAACTGAAATCAGGATTATACAAGTAATCATTTGAACTATAGCTATAACCAAAGTGAATATTGGAGTCACAAAAATAGATGCTAAAACAATTGGTAATGAAAGATAATAAATTGGAGCAGTATCTCCTAAAAGTATATTACGATCTATGATTAGTGGAGCCCAAGTAGTTAGTATGGATGAAAATATGAGCATATAAACTGACTCTTTCAGTTTGCCTAGTATATTCATTAGAGTTGAAGATAACACAAAAATCATGCTCATTAAAACTAATAGAACATACTGCAATTTGTTTTCTTGAGTAAATACTATAACTACTAACAGTATAAATATCAAAATACTTATTAGAAAAACTTGTATACCTAATAAAAGATTTCCTGATAGCTCTTGCTCTCTCAACTTGAGAAACTCTTTTAACCTTATCATGTTACCCCTCTTTGCTTAATGAGATATTACATTTCTGCTAATATTTTGTTATTATCTTAATTATATATATTAATTAAGCATATTACCATGTTACTTCTGTTTTGATTGGTATTATTTTTCAAGTAATGCCAAATTGGTAATGAGTAATACTTTCAAAGGAGACTAACAATGAATGATTTAGGAAAACTTCTAGGGGAAGGCCAAACTGCTGAAGTATTTGAATATGGAGATAAAGTATTGAAAATATTTTACAAGAATACTCCTTTAGTTGATATAAACTATGAAAAAGCAATGGGAATGATCATTAATGCCCTTGTTAGTAATGCGCCAAAGCTGCATGGTAAGCTATGCTATAAAGGAAGAACTGGCCTTTTATATGAAATGGCTGCTGGGAATATACTAAGAAAAGAAATAGAAGATAAACCATTTCAAATTGCAAAAATAGCAAAATGTATGGCAAAGTTACATCTTAGAGTTCACCAAAAGTCTACTGCTGGATGGACAGATATTCCCGCTCAGAATGACCGACTCATTCCACTAATAAAAAAATCAAGACCTACCTTAGGAAAAAAGGTTGACCTTGTTATTGATTATCTCGAAACTTTACCTAAGAATGAACTATTATGTCATGGTGACTTCCATCCTGACAATATTATTAAAGGGAAAAAAGCATATATAATTGACTGGACAAATGCTTATTCAGGACATCCCTTAAGTGATGTAGCAAGGACAGTAATTATTTTAAAGTCTCCATATGTTCCAAGCGATTCTAGTCTTTTGATTAAAACATTTACCATGACCTTAAAGAACTTATTAAACAATATATACTTAAAGCACTATTTTAGTGATTCAGAATATAATAGAGAGGATGTTAATAGATATGTTCTCCCTTTAGCATGTGCAAGATTATGTGAGCAACTGCCCTATGAAAAGAAGTGGCTTATAAATCTTATAGAAAGTGAAATAAAAAGAGTTAATTTATAAAAAGCTTTATCTGAGACTATATAATCTCCGATAAAGCTTTCAATTTAGACTTTGGCTAGGTATAAATCTTTACCTTTAAGATGTTTTAGATAGCCAATAAACACATAAGACACCATAACTATAGCGAAAAACAGAGCAAAGTTAGCTAAAACAGTAAATCTACCCAAAGTACGAATAGCTATTGCAGTTATGACAAAGGGAAATGTAAAAGCACTAAATGATGGATAAAACGGTAATGTTATTAAATCTTTCATTTTTATCAACACAATCAGAAACGATCCAATAGCGAATAGTAATAGTATATTTTCTAGTAAAAGATTAGTTTCAGCAAATGCATTTAGGTATCCAGCTAAACATAAACTTGCAGGTGCCGAGTAAATTGCAAAGCTAGGTTTTGCTATTTCTTTATCAAAACCTAGCTTAACAACTCGCATTGTTACAATTGGTAATACTACAAGATAGGCTAAAAATCCTACCCAAAAAATGACTACCCCTAATGATTGCATTTGATGTACTGGTGCAACAACACTTGCACAAACTATTCCTACATAAACTATAAAATGTGTTGGAAACACTGTAGCAAGACTGAAGTTAATAATATACTTCTTTGTAAAAGCTAATATATATATTGCATGTAATACAATTCCCATCATGTAAAACATAACTGCTAAACTTCTATTTATAACAACTAAGTAAGATGACAAAATCATCATAGTCATAGGTATAGTTGCCATAACACCAGCTATAATCGGGTTATTAAATCCTGCTACAAAGGATTTCTTATCAATGAAAGCCTTTAGTATTAGTAATACAAGCAGGGTAAATGAAATGAACCCTAATATATTGCGTAAATTTTCTCCATAAGGTCTCAATAAATTGCCTAAAGCAGCTATGGATAGCATTAGACCTGATATTGGAAGTGGAACCTTTTTTATTAGTTCTTTCATGCTTTACTCCAAATCTATATTCTTAATACCGAGTTCTCTTGTAACTATATCTGCTAAATGACCAGCCATTTCTCCTGTAAATGCAATACATTGATTTTTATGCTCACCTGAGGCCATATCCATTCCTTTAGTGTGAATACTGCAACACAAAACTCTGTGATTATCTTTAAATCTTTGTTGAAGTTCATTAGCGAGCTGTAATATCTTATCTACTTTTTTATCTCCGCCTTCGGTTCTACCAAAGAAGTATCCTAGCATCATTACTGCTCCACTAACTGCTCCACAAACACACTTACTTCTTCCAATACCAATAGGAAATCCTGATGCCATCGCAATCATTTCTTTTGGCATATTTAATTGAAAGTTTTCTTTTATTGAATAAGCAATTGCTTCTGAACAGTAAAAATCTCCTTTTCTAAAGAGTTCTTCTGCATCTTGCTTTACTTTGCTTATACTAATTTCTTTAATCATAGCAATTATCCTTTCCATACATTTTCACAAAATGTATGTTATCATATTAATCTTTTTTATGCTAGTAATAATTAAAACCAATCTACACTTTAATAAACTCCTTGACATAATAGTAATCATATACTATTATGTGAATGAGCGTTCGTTCATATGGAGGAAATTATGACTAAGAATTTGATCTTGCAAAGTGCTACTAAATTGATGGCAAATAATAGTTTTTCTACTACAACTACTCGCATGATAGCCCATGAGGCTGGAATCTCTGTTGGCTCGATATACAATCATTTCAAAAATAAGGAATGTATATTAGACT
>PWPR01000093.1 GCA_003557085.1 Clostridia bacterium
ATATACTACCTTTATTCTATATAAAAAAAGTCAGTCATGCAAATTAAGTAAGTGTAATAGAAATCTTTATTATGTTAAAATAAACTAAACTACATAGCCATTACAATCCAATAGTTCTTCTTTGGCAAAGACTTTATTGGTCACAGGTATATACGAGAACAGATTTGTCTTTTAGGGTAGAGAAGAACTTCTTTTTATAAGAAACATTGCTATCACGGGAGGATTCTTTTAATGGTAGCCTACTAAGTAATTAGAAAAGAACGTATGATTTAGTTAAATAAATCATATTAACATTATAATGAAAGAAAATCAGATCATTGGCATTTTGACTAATAATCTTTCTTTTAGTTGTATCTAATAGTGCAGAAGATGGATATGCTGTAGAGGTTAAGAAAAGTCAAGACCCGCTTCACATAATCATTTAAAATGATTCATTTAGTCAGTTTTGGTTTAAAAATGTAATAAATGCTTGTGTAGTTGAATAATAATTTTTATATCAAGTATTATTTGATATAATAAGTAGAAATGAAAAGAATGGAGATGGGCTTGTGAAGAAAAAGATAAACATCCTTTTAATATTGTTACTAAGTTTGACATTGATATTAGTTGGGTGTGTAGAAGAAGAGGAAAAGACTATTGAAGAGTTAATGGCAGAAGAGGTAGATGTAATATTAGATATTTATGAGCAAGCGTACTTAACTCAAGATGCATACTTATTAGAAGATTATTTAGTAGCTACTTTAGTCATTAATGATGAACCAATTCCAAGAGAAGATTTTCTTGTTGTTTTTGATCATAATCTTAAAGAGCATTATAGTGAAATGGAAGGCTATGAATTAAAGAATAGAGAGTACCAGTTTTTTGAAGACAACAATAAAGTAGCTACTATTTCAGAAGAGTATATGTTAGTAGAAATTGATGGGTTTAACTTTGATGGGGTTTATGCTGATTTAATAATTTACTTTGAGTTAGTAGATGGAGATTGGATGCTGTATAGAATTAGTGTATATGAAAAAGATCCTCATCAATAAAAGGTGAGAGTTTGGTTAGGCGTAAAGAAGAACTATATAAAAGTATTTATCTAAGCAATGTTGATAGTAGTAGTATTGATTCTTGGCACATGTAATGGTCAGGAAGAGAGAATTAGCAAAGACGAAATAATTGAAGAAGCTAGTTAGCAAGGGTTGACTTTATCGCAAATGTAGGTAGCTTGTTAAGAGACCTGCATTTTATCGCAAGGGGTTACAGAGGTAGATAACCCTTTTTAAAAAACATAAACTTACGAATGTTGGAAAAAGTTTAGGCTTTGACAATTGGACCTACTGGTGCAGCCAAGACTTTAGATGCCTTTTTGGTCAATCAGAGAGCGAAGCAAGAGTTTAATAGTATGATACAATTTGTTACACTTTCTTGAACCAGATGCTTCATTATAGGAGGGGAAGAATGAATAGTGATTTGCTTAAGTTTATAGTTAAAGCAAAGAAGAGCACATATGCTTCCAGCAAGCAATTAATTGCTTCTTCAAGAATGAGTTCCAAAGACTTATACTTTGAGGAAAGTGATTATCGGTATCTAGACTCATACTTTGGAGATAAACATTTTGCTGGACAAGAAATAGTTTGGTACAAAGACAAAGCAGTATGGGGAATGAATTATGTAGGAAGAGTACTTGCAAAAGAAGCACCTCTTGGTTTTATTGATTTTTTGAAAGAGTCATTACTCAAAGTAGATAAAAATAATCCATATAGGGGACCAGAAGAGTTCAAAAAAGGTGACTTTATGTATATGTGCAAATCATATGGGAGAATTGATTTTTTTGATGGAAAAGAGATGATTATGTACAAGAATAAAGCAATTTATGAATTAGTCTTTAATGGTGGAAAAATAGAGTGAGCAAAAATTTATACACAGATGGCTTGATTTTTGATAAAATTGTTTTAAGTTAAATAGCGGGGAGATATTTTATGAGTTTAGATAAAAGTACAGAAGAAAGAAATAAATACTTGTTAATTTTTATACCTGTATTATTTGCATCCTTTCTATTAGAAATTATTGCATTACAGATACTTGGGACTATCCCATTATATTTAACTCTGATAAAGATAGGTTTGCTGGGGTATTACATGTCTACCAGTTTCTCAATGAAGTTTAAAAACTCAACACGGTTTTACTTACTACTAATTTTGGTTAATGTTTCTTTTTTAATATATAACTTCATGAGTTCAAGTGACTTATTCTTAAGGCTGTTTGATTCAAGTTCTTTTTCAACTCTTTATGGTGGCAATGTACTAATTAAGATGTTGGGAGCACTTTTAGTATTCTTCGTTTTAGTTTTTTCATTCCCAACACCTAAGAAAGCCCACATAGCAAAAGGTGAGGAATCTGCAGTTATTGATTTAGGAAAGTCTGATAGTTCTCTAAAGTGGAGCTATATTGCAATTCCTGCAGGTCTGCTAATGGGTTTGATCGGAGCTTTTTTAGTATTTTTAGATTCAACTACTTTTCCTGATTTCAATAATTTAGGTGGGATTATATCCTCCTTACCAATAGTTATTGTATTGTCAATGATGAACTCTTTAGCTGAAGGAGTGATGTATAGAAGTGCCTTCGTTGCCTCGCTTAGAGACAGTATATCAAAAAAACAAATACTTATTGTTGCAAGTATTTTCTATGGAATATCACAGTTTCTTGAGATGCCAGGAGGATTTTTTGGAGTAGTTTTTGAATTAATTACAGGCTGGTTTATGACTAAAAGCATGTATGAAACAGAAGGATTCACTAACGCATGGAAAATGCATTTTATCAAAGATTTTATTATCTTTAGTTCACTTTTTGCAGTGACATTTTTATAAAGTTTAATCATGAAGAAAACTGCAATTATTATCTTAGTATTAATATCAATCATAATCACAGATGCTTTTGTCACATATACCCCAAAAGGAAAAGAGAATGGTATTTATAGCTTGGAAAAGGTAAGACTTGGAGATTATGATCAGTATATTTTGATAAGAGGAGAGTCTGCTGATAACCCAATTATCTTATTCTTACATGGGGGCCCAGGGTATCCTCAAATTGGGTATGTTAGGAAGTATCAAAAATTGCTTGAAGAGAACTTCTTGGTTGTAAACTGGGATCAATTAGGTTCAGGTAAGTCTTATTCACTAGGGATAGATGAAAGTAACATGAATAGAGACTACTTTATTCAAAATACAGTTCAATTAATAGAATATTTACTTGAAGAATATGAAAAGGAAACATTATTTTTGGTAGGGCACTCTTGGGGAAGTAATTTGGGAGTTCATATAGCTAGTGAATACTCTCACTTACTAAATGGTTACCTTGGTGTGGGGCAAGTAGTAGACTCAGTTTTGCAAGAGCAAATTTCATACAATTATGCTTATGATAGAGCTAAAGAAGATAATAATCAGAAAGCTATTAATGATTTAGAAAAGATAGGATTCCCGCCATATGAAAACCATGAAAAAGATGTCATGATTCAGCGTAAATGGCTTAATTATTATGATGGTGTGGAAATCAATATAAATACTTTGAGAGACTTATTTACTGGAGTAATATTTTATCCAGAGTATTCAATTATTGATGGAATAAGATTTATTAAAGGTAATTACTTGACAAGAAGGACAATGTTTAACTCAACTAAAGATTATAATATGATAGAGAGCTATGCAGAGTTTATTATACCAATATATTTTGTTGCTGGGAGGCATGATTTTAATACACCGTCTTCACTTGTTAAAGATTATTTTAATATTATCAAAGCTCCACATAAGGAGTTCTTTTGGTTTGAAGAGTCTGCACATGACCCTCATTTTGAAGAAGTGGAGAAGTTTTATGATATACTACTAGAAATAACAAGTAAATAAAATGCTATAAACAATAAAGTTCATAGCACCTTAATTTGTTACTTCTTTAGTTTCTTGAGACCAGATATAGTTTGATACAATAGTAGCTATAGAAAACATCATTATTCTGATGGTGAGACTATCTACAAAAAAGTATGCTGAAGTACTAATTGAAATCCATATTAGTGCAATGGCTCTTTTTTTAGTTTTTAAAGGAATTCCCTTACCAGATATAAAGTCGTTTACATAAGGTCCTAAAACTCTATGGTTGACAATGAAATCATAAAGCTTTTTAGAACTTCGCATAAAGCAATATAAAGAAATAAGAAGGAAGGGTGTAGTAGGTAAAACTGGCAGTACTACTCCCAATGAGCCAAGGAACAAACTAATAAAACCAACTATGAAAAAGAAAATTTTCACTTTTCACCCTCCCACTTTTAGTCTGATTACCGCTAAGCTTATGACATTAATCTCTTTTCACCTGAGATCTCTTGAATAGGTTTAATATCTTGTGTAACTTCTAAGACACCTAAAAATTTATTACTTGCATTTCTTACAGCAAAATAGCGAATGTAAACATACATATCACCCATTTTAATCCAAAAATCTTCATGGTCTTTCTTGCCACTCTCTAAATCTTTAACAATCTCTTCAACTATGTGTACACTTGAAGGTGGGTGGCAATTGCTTACTTCACGACCTATTATAGTTTTTGGCCTAGCAAATATGCGTTCCTTTCCCTGTGAGAAATATCTAACTTTACCTTTTGCATCTACAAAAGTCATATCTAGAGGCAAGGTGTTTAGTAATGCGTTTACTTGCTCTGCGGTCATTGCACCAGCATCAAATTGCACCATTCCAGCAGTGGTTGAATCACTCGGAACTGACTCTTGCGTGCTTTTAGCTTGCCATTTGATCTCAGGTTCAATCAAAAAGTAACCAAACTCATTGCTATTTTCCAGAATCTTTTGCCATTGAGAATCGTCTATGATATCCAAAACCATAGGTATTAGAATATTCTCTTCTTTAAATATCATTTCCTTAATACCGTGGATAGCTGCATTTGCAACTTCACTTATTTCTTCTAATGATGCATTTTCATCTATTAGCTTAATAGTTTCTTTTATATCGGCCCTTATTTCATCATCAACCCCCCACATTATTTTAGGTGGGGCAGTAATCTCAGCTGCTTCCATGTAAGGAAATATTAGGTTTTCTTTTCTCGCATAATGCTTGTCTATTCCTCTTAGTTTCTCAAATATTTCTTTAAGTTGAGAGATGTTTTCATTACTTAAATCACTAAGCAAAGGATTAACTTCATTTCTTAAGAGTTCTTCAATAGCTTCGTTTTCAAGACGCAAACTATGAATAGGATGTCCAGGTATGTCTTCATTATTTTTCACTTGATGAATCTCTTCAATTGATCCTTTGAATACTGCAGCATGTACATCACAAAGACGCTGGATCTCTTCAACTGGCATACCTTCCATAACTAATGCAGTTTCAAGCTTGGTTATTTCTGTAGCACTTACATCAGAAAAGTGCTCTTCAAACTCTGCTTTTACTGCATCGAAATCCTCACCATTATGAAGCTTCAGAATTAATTCTTTTAGTTTATTTTGTCTAAGTGTCTGGTTATTAATAAATTCGCTCATTGCTATACCCCTTATATAATGTATTTAGGTTATTAAAGGCAACCTATAATCTTTTGTGTAAAATATTGTTTTCTAAGTGAATGTGATTAAATATGTCCTTTTCCATTTCTTCCAATTTAGCATAGAGTTTCTCGTAGGTTGCACACCCATCTTTTGGAACTGTATAATCTTGTGATGTAATTCTTAGCTTCTTTAAGATATCACCAGCTACATCATGTTCATCTTCAACTTCATTTATTACATTTTTACTGTTGCTATCATCATTTAATATTGATGGATAAAGGGTTACTTCTTCTTTGATTAAATGTTGTTCCAATTCTGTTTTTAGAGAGTGGAATAATTTGTGAATCTCAAAAAGTTCAGGATTTTTACCACCGTGAGCCCTCAATACTGCATTAGCTAAATCACTTATATGAGGTAAATTTTTATAAAGATAGCTGTGATGGGCATTGACAATGTATTCAATTAATAATGGTGTTTCCATATTAAGAAAGTCTTTTTGACTACCTAAGTCTTTTGTTGCATCCTGAAAAGCTCTAAGATTTACAAGCATTCTGTCTAAATCAAGGTCAGCTTCAGCAATTGCTACTTCTAAAGTTCTGTCTCCACTGCAGCAATAATCAATATTGTAAGCATTAAAAATTTGAGTAGTTTTTGGTATGTGGGCAACGATTTCTCCAAGTGTTAAATTTTTATTTATTCTAAGCATTAGTTTGCTCCTTTCACTTTCTATAAAAATATTAACAAAAAGAGCAGTAGCAAGATGTGATTTAAATCATATTTAGTAAATTAATACTTTTTAAGTCTATTAAGTTCTAAAATTTTGATTCTTTTATTCCCAATTAGTTCAATTACACCTTCATCTGCTAGTGAATTTAGTTTTCTACTAACTGTTTCCCTTGTAACACCAATATAATTTGCTATTCCTTCTCTACTTAGAGGTAGTTCAAAACTGTCTGTTATTTCTTGATTATGTCTTTTGGCATAGTTTTTAGCAAAGCTAATTAGTACAGAGCTTATTCTAGCTTCTACACCTTTGGAGCTAATAATTTCAATCATATTCTCAAGTTTATCTATTCTCTCAACTAGCACATCAAAAATTTTCTCTCTTATATTATCGTTTTCTGAGATTAGCTTCTTAAAATCTCTTTGAGAAATCATGCATATATTAACCTTTTCTAAGGCTTCTACATTAAAGTTAATTTTTTGTCTTTTTAATAGTCCTTTCTCACCAAAAAAATCACCCTCATAAAACAGATATAGAATCTGCTCTTTCCCATCTTCCGAAATAATATAGGCTTTTGCTTTGCCAGTATTAAAAATATGAAGTCCTTGTATTTCATTTCCTTCCAAAGCTATAAGCTCACCTTTTTGATACTGTTTTGTTCTAATCAGTGAAATCACATGAACTAGCTCATCATCCGTTAAATGTGTGAAAAGAGGCACTTTCCTAGCACAGACATTATTATGGCAGGTATAGCAATTGTAATCCATATCTTACACTTCCTTTAATTATTATTATCACAAAGAAATAGAGGTTTTGTCTTAAAGTATACTTTTAGCTTTCTAATCTAATTTTAACACATAGAAATTGACTTTTTGTTATAATTTTTAGAGAAAATGTATGGGAGAGTTGTTTATGAAAAAAGGATTAGTCGCAGTGTTGATACTTGTATTTATTCTTGTAGGGTGTGAGACTAGCGTAGATATTGATGGAATAGAAGTATTTAAACAAGGTGATGTTATAGAAGTAACACGATTAGATAGAGAAGGATATTATGAAGAATATCAGGCTGTTTTAAAGGCTATTGATAATTGGTATGCTTTGAAAGAGAGAAAGAATATCTCTAAAGAAGTACTAGATAGTACTTTTAACGAGAGGGCGGTAGAAATTGATAATCCAATAGACTATTTGGAGTTGATGATGGAATTGTTTGCTACTCTTGATAATGGGCATACTAGGGTGTTTGAGTATCGAAGAGCTGACTTAGTAAAAGCAATAGAAATAGATGGAAGATTCTATGTGCAAAACATTGATGAGCAGAGTCAGTTAGCAGAGCATGGGGTTAAAATTGGTTGGGAGGTCTTGTCTATAGACGATACGCCTGTTAAAGAATGGACTCAAAACAGGATGAAATATTATGGAGGCAACTCATCAAAGCAAAGAAGAGAACTAGAGCTGGATATATTTATGAGACAGCCTTTTGATTCAGAGATAAGAAATTATATGATGCGTGATTTGCAAGGCAATATACATCATTTTGAAATTAGCTTTGAGCATAACTTTGGTAAGTTCATAAGTGTTTTCAATGAAAATCCAGTAAATCACATGGTTATTGATGATAGTAAGATAAAAATTGGTTATATAGCTATTAACACAATGAGTGGTGAAGCTTACTCCATTTTTGAAGCTGTTATTAAAGATTACCTTACTTATGACGCTTTAATTATTGATTTAAGAGAAAATGGAGGAGGTTCTTCGTTAGAAGGTGACAAAATGTTTTCTCATTTTATTTCTGAACCTACGCATGGGTGGTCGACTAAGGGCTATGGGGGAAGACCTCATCAGCCAGCAGAAGATAATTTTTTTGGTAAGCTTATTGTTTTAATTAGCCACAAGACCTTTAGTGCAGCAGAGAGTTTTGCATTTGATTTATATGAGTTAGATAATAGTGTCTTTATTGGTGATGTAACAGGAGGATGTAGTGGTGGCGGGCCTCAAAGCTTTGTTACAGATAGTGGCTTAGGCTTTGCCTTTCCAACAAGAGGTGTAGATTACTCTGTATCTGGAGTTGAAATGGAAGGGCCTGGCCTTATGCCTGACTATATAGTTAAGCAAACATATAGTGATTTAATTGAGAATATAGACACTGTACTAAGTTTTGCAATTGAATATGTTTATAGGTAGATGATCTATTAGAAAATTCTTCCTAGAATTGAAATCTTTAATAGAAAGTATTATTAAGCACTGGTATAATAAGGATAACCTTAGGCTAATTTGAAAGGAGAGTTTTCTTTGACAATAAAATTTGGTACAGACGGATGGCGTGGAATTATGGCAAGAGACTTTACATTTGACAATGTGGAGAAAGTGACTGTAGCTATAGCTAATTATTTACACAAAGTAAGAAATCATAAGGATTTAAAAGTAGTAATTGGTTATGATAATAGATTCTTGTCAGATCAATTCGCTAATATAGTTGCAGATAAGCTTAATGAAAATGGAATTGATGCGTTATTAACTGATAGTGCAACCCCAACTCCAGTTGTAGCATATGCAGTAAAAGACTTGGCTGCAGATGGTGCTATTATGATTACAGCTAGCCATAATCCCCCTACATATAATGGCATTAAGTTTATACCACATTATGCAGGACCCGCCTTACCTGATGTAACTGATGAAATAATGGTGCAAATTGATTTAATTGATAGTGGAAAGGCAAAGAATTATATAGGGAACTCAGGAAAAACAATTATTTTTGACGCTAAAAAATCATATGTATCACATCTAAAAGAACTTATTAAGACTGATATTTTAATGAGCAATGAAATGAAAATAGTTGTTAACCCAATGTATGGAGCTGGAGTAAACTTTCTTGATAAAATATTAAGATCTTTTGATATAGAAGTCTTTGATATCAATAATTATAGAGATGTCTTGTTTGGAAATTCGATGCCTGAGCCAAAAGAAGGCTTACTTGATGATATGATAGGAACTATGAACGAAACTGATGCTGATTTGGGAATAGCACTGGATGGCGATGCGGATAGACTAGCGGTAATAGATAAACAAGGCAACTTTATCAGTCCAAATCAAATCATCTATCTCTTAATGAAATATATGATCGAAGAAAAAGATTATAGCGGAACAGTTGCAAGAACAGTTGCTACTACTCACATGATAGATAGAATAGCAAACAAGTACGATATAAAAGTGAATGAAACGCCTGTAGGATTTAAGTATATTGGTCAGCAGATGATTGAAGAGAATGCTTTTATCGGAGGAGAGGAAAGTGGCGGCTTAAGTATAACAGGGCATGTTCCAGAAAAAGATGGAATACTGGCAGCCCTTCTATTTATAGAGATGTTAGCTTTATATAAAAAGACACCTTCTGAGCTACTAGCCGAGGTGGAAGTAGAGTTTGGCACAATCTTTAGCAATCGTTTAGATTTAGAATGTGAAGAAAACGAGAAGGAGAGTATTATAACTAGAATGAAGCAGCTTGATTTTACGAGCTTAGCTAATAAGCAGATTGTAAGTAGTAAACAGGTAGATGGACTTAAGTTAATCTTAGATGATGGTTCCTGGGTTTTAGTAAGACCTTCTGGAACAGAAGCTGTTTTTAGAATATATGCTGAAGCGGATAATCAGGAAAGTGTCAGGAGTATTCAAAAAGCTATGTGTAAAAAACTAGAGTTAAAGTTTCCAGAATGAAAAATACACGAAGGCCTTAATTAGATTGATATTAATTAAGGCCTTTTAAATTAATGCTTTCTAGATAGGATTATTAAATTGGGAAGCTCGAGAGACCATGGCATTTTGGAGTTTTTCTCTAAGCAATATAAGCCAAGAAGGTTCATTCTCCCAGCTTTCATATGATGATCTCAGAATTCTTGCATAGGAGTATAGATTGCTAAATCGCTTACAGACACTCATAAGCTTTAAGTCCTCAATGTCAAAGTCTGTTTCTTGTTGATAACCTGTAATAAAGAAATCCATAGCTTTTTGTTTATCTAAATCTCCGAGATAATCATATACACTATCTAATGACTGGTGAATATCAATAATGTAGAAGTTATACATTGAATCATCAAAATCAAAGACATTAAAGGTCTTTGATTCTGCTTCATAATAGGTATTATCTAGTTCAAAATCATAATGAATTAAGCCATAGTTGTTTTTTGACTTCTCTAAGGTTAAAAAGTAGTTCTTTAAAAGCCTTAGTTCATCAAAAGCAAGTTTTGGTCCTTTATATTTAACAAGGTAATCATAAATAGTATCAAAGATATCTTCACAAGATGGCCTTGAGAACTTTGGTGACTTCTTGCTTAATTGGTGTAGCTTGCCTAAAGCAACGCCAAAAGATTGGATGATTTCATAGTCTAAAGCAATGTTATCTAAACTACTACCTGTAGCTATTTTAAAAGAGCTTACCAAATATTCTCCCCAAGGAGTTTTTTGTTTAACATAATAGGCATCATTTATAGTCTTGTTAATCTTGACTGCTGGGTAGTTATTGCTAATTAAATACTGCATAAAGTCAAGTTCACCAGCTAAATAGTTCTCATGCTTTTCTGTAGTTGGACTAAATCTTAAAAAATTTGTTTCTTCACTATTTTTATAAGGATAAACAGCATTTGAAGATATTCTGTACCTATTTAGTTGTGACTCGTCAGAAAGATCATGATTATAGTTTTCTAGCAGCATATATGCTAAGTTTTGATTATTAAATAAATGTTTCAGTTTCTGCAAAAGAGACCTCCTAAAATTTTGTATTGTTATTATAGCATAAATAATAAAGGCAGGCGTAAAAATTTTCGTAATAATACTTTATATATAGATATAAATATGATTCACAAAGAAATATATGTGCTAAAATATATTTGAGAAATAAATTGGATGTGTAAATATGAAAAACGTACTCGTAGTACTAATAATTATAGTTTCTAGCATTAATTTAATATTTGCTGATGAGGCGATTAGTATTGAAGATGATTATTGGTTCAATATTGAAGTCCTTGAGAAGGCGATTGATGATTTTATTATTGAAAACATGGAAGAGAGGAATATTCTAGGACTGGTATTCACTTTCTTTACTGATCAAAAAATTCTTTTATCAAAGGGTTATGGTTATCAAGATATAGCAAATCAAGTTTTGGTTGACCCTCAAAAAACAATCTTTAGGGTATGTTCAGTCTCAAAGGTAGTGACTTATACTGCCTTAATGCAATTATATGAAGAAGGTTATTTTAGCTTGGATGACACGATAAGTGATTATTTGACAAGTATTGAAATAGATTATATCCATGATGAGGATATAAGTTTTAGATCACTATTTACCCATACAGCTGGTTTTGATCAAAGAGAATTAGGTGTTGGCAGCAAGGTAGGAAGTTCACTATTCTTAGATATCTATCTGGAAAAAAATATGCCAAGACAAGTAATGGAGTCAAATAAAATAATTACTTATAATAATGCTACAGTTACTCTTGCAGGATTGTTAGTAGAGGAAATTAGTGGGCAGAGTTTTGGTGACTTTGTAAATGAAAATATTACTAGAAGAATAGGCATGAAGAGTAGCGGTTTTAACTTAGATAATTCTTATGAAGATCAAAGAGCAATAGGATATACTTATAATAAAGATAAGGATAGTTATGAGGATTTTACTGAACATTATTACTCAAATTATTATCCTGCAGTAGGCTTTGAGGCAACTGGAGAAGATATGGCTTTGTTTGGTATGAGCCACTTGTCAAAGGAAAGTTCTTTGCTTAATGAAAACTCGCTTAGAAAAATGCATCAGACGCAATTTACTCATCATGAAGATTTAGCAGGAATGACTTTAGGTTTTTTCGAGCATTATGAGAGAGGTGAACGTTTAGTTGTCCATGCAGGGGATATGAGACCAACTCATTCAAGTTACTTTGTATTATCTCCTGATAATAACTTTGGCTTTTTTGTTAGCTATAATACGATAGACTATCAGTTAAGAGATGATTTGTTAAGTGAAGTATTAAGAAATTTATTTCCAAACAGATGGATTATTGTAAGTCCTAATGTAACAGAAAAACACAGTGATGCAGTAAATGGGTACTACCAGTTTAGTAGATACTCACATAATACAATGCAAAAAGCTATGTCAGCTTTGGAGCAGTTTAGAGTAGAGATTGTTGATGATGGAATATCTCTATATGGAGCTTTTAGTAATAAGCCTATCAAGGCCATCGCTATAGATGATTATTTATATCAGATTGAAAACAGCAACCAGAGATTGTCATATCAAGTTATAGACAATAAAGAGTATCTATTTATTGATAGTGCAGCTTTGATAAAAATATCGTTTCATAGGACCTATCTTTTTCATATTGGATTACTGTTGTTATTGCTTGGCACTTTCGCTCTTTTTGTTATTATATTTTTAGTCATAGCTATAAGGAGAAGAAAAAAGAGATTTATATTTACTAAAATGCAGAGTGATCATAAAATGTTCTATGTTCCAGCAATTATTGCTATATTAAACCTTACATTTGTTATAAGTATAGTCTTCTATATAAGGCAGAATTTTTATCAACTTTATTACCCTATGACATTATCATTAAGACTGATCTTAACTATTCCAATATTGAGCATAGTTTTGACTGTTTTCTCATTTATAAAGCTAATTTCTTATATAAGAAGTCGTGACATAAAAATACCTAGTAAAATTTTATATACAGGCATGACATTTGTTAATACTGTATTCTTGTTGTTTCTTAATTACTGGAATTTAATAGGTTATAAGTATTAAATAATTTGAGAATCCCCTAGATTTATCTATGGGGAGTTTCAATAGTAGTTATGTTTAATATAAAAGAGCGGTGTTTTTATGTTTATTTACATTATAGACTTAGCAGTTTGGTTTTTTTACATTTTCTAGGGATAGTTTAGCACTTTTTACTTCGGATTTTTGCAAGTGTGCATTTTAGATTATTCCGTTTGTCAGTAAAACTAGAAAGAACTAACTATAGCTAATCTTATTACTTATAAAGTTTAAAGCCATCAAGGTTTTGTTCTTTCATCCAGCTTAGTCTATCATCAAGTGAGTTTGAATGTAGTTCAAGTTTGTGTCCATCAGGATCTAAGAAATAAAAGGAGACTCCCTCAGAACTATTTTCTTTAAAAGGTCTTACCCCAGCAGCAAGAAGCTTATTTATAAAACTGCTTAACTGATTTGGCTCAATATTAAAAGAAATATGTGTATAGTCTTTGCGGGGAGAGATGCCTTCATCTTGACAAATATTTAGAGCAATCCAAGTACTGCCAGCTAGTAAGTAAGCTCCTTCTGACCATTTTGCAATTAGGGGAAGACCTAATATTTTGTTGTAAAAGTTTAATGAGGAATCTAAGTTTGAAACAGCAAAGGTAATATGGTTGATGCCATTAATCATTTTTACACTCTCCTAAATAGTAGTTTATAGTTTTTATTTTAGCACATTAAACCTAAAAGGTATTGATCACTTCAGTAATCAATACCTTTTTTTGCCTTAGTTCTCATTTTTAACTTGTGCTTGTGCTGCAGCAAGTTTTGCTATAGGCACTCTATATGGAGAACAGCTAACATAATCAAGTCCGACTTTTTGGAAGAACTCAACTGATTTAGCATCACCAGCGTGTTCACCGCATACGCCTATTTTCAGATTTGGTTTCGTTTGTCTCCCTAATTTAACACCTATATCTACTAACTGACCTATTCCTTTTTGGTCTATGCTCTGGAATGGATCATCAGATAGTATTCCTTTAGCTAAGTAATCATTAATAAATTTCCCTGCATCATCTCTTGAATATCCAAAACCCATCTGAGTAAGGTCGTTAGTTCCAAATGAGAAAAACTCAGAAATCTCAGCAATTTCGTTTGCTAGAAGTGCTGCTCGAGGGATTTCGATCATTGTCCCTATACTATACTTTATATCAGTATTTCTTTGACTTAATATTTCACTTGCTTCATTTTCAATGACTTCCTTCATATAAGCTAACTCCCTTTTTGTTCCTATTAAGGGCACCATAATCTCTGGCATAGGATCAATACTGAACTCTTCTTTTACTTCTAGTGCAGCTTCTATTATTGCCCTAGTTTGCATTTTTGCTATTTCAGGATATGTAATTGCCAGTCTGCAGCCTCTATGTCCTAACATTGGGTTGATTTCATGTAACTGGCTTATAGTATCTTTAAGTAATTTAATGCTAACATCCATTTCTTTGGCAAGATTTAAGATATCCTCTTCATTTGAAGGAAGAAACTCATGGAGTGGAGGATCTAGCAATCTGATTGTAACAGGTTTACTCTCCATTACTTCAAAGAGTTCTTTAAAATCCTTCTTTTGCATAGGCAATAGCTTGGTAAGTGCTTTTTGTCTTTGTTCTTTTGTACTGGATAGTATCATTTGCCTAACAACAGGGATACGGTTTTCCTTGAAGAACATATGCTCTGTTCGGCATAAGCCAATTCCTTCTACACCAAAGTTCAGAGCTATTTGTGCATCAAAAGCTGTATCTGCATTTGCTCTAATTCCAAGTGATTTTATTTCTTCTGCATACTGCATAAGTTTATTAAAGTGCTCAGAAAACTTTGGTTTAGCAGTTTTAATTATACCTTGATAAACTCTTCCTGAGCTTCCATCAAGCGATATATAATCACCTTCAAAGATTTCTATGCCATTTACTGTAATAACTTTAGCTTCTTCATTAACCCAAAGTTCTTCACAGCCTGCTACACAACACTTACCCATGCCCCTAGCAACTACAGCAGCGTGAGAAGTCATTCCACCACGAGAAGTCAATATTCCTAATGCAATATTCATACCTTCAATATCTTCTGGGGAAGTTTCTTTTCTAACAAGAATTACAGGTTCATTATTAGCAGCAGCCTTAACAGCATCCTCAGCATTAAAATAGACTTTTCCCGTAGCTGCTCCAGGTGATGCAGGAAGACCTTGAGCTAAAGGTTGCATATTTGCCATAGCGACTGTGTCAAAAGTTGGATGAAGCAATTGGTCTAATGAACTTGGTTCTACTCTCATAATAGCTTCGCTAGGAGATACAACATTTTCTTCGACTAGTTCAGTAGCTATGCGAACAGCAGCCTCGGCAGTTCTTTTTCCGGCTCTGGTCTGAAGTATATAAAGTTTTCCTTTTTCTATTGTAAACTCAATATCTTGCATATCTTGGTAATGATGTTCAAGTTTTTTTGCAAGCTCATCAAACTCATGATAAATTTTTGGCATCACATTAGCTAATCTAGAGATATCCATAGGGGTTCTGATGCCTGCTACAACATCCTCACCTTGTGCATTAATTAAGTATTCGCCATATAGCTTTCTTTCACCAGTAGCAGGATTACGTGTAAAAGCTACACCGGTGCCACAATCATAGCCCATATTGCCAAATACCATTGCCTGAACATTCACAGCTGTTCCCATATCATGTGATATATTATGGATTTTCCTATAGGTTATGGCACGTGAGTTGTTCCAGGAATCAAAAACAGCTTGAATGGCTAAATATAGTTGTGTCTTAGGTTCTTGTGGAAAATCTTCTCCTGTAAACCTTTTATGGATATCCTTATACTCTTTAGTAATTAATTTGAGTTGTTCTAAAGTGAAGTCTGCATCACTGCTTATATTGAATTCTTTTCTAAACTTATCTAGGAGGTTTTCATAATGGTGCTTTGCAACTCCACAGGCTACATCACTAAACATTTGAATAAATCTTCTATAGCTATCATAAGCAAAACTAGCGTTATTTGCTTTCACAGCAAGTACTTCAACTGTTTCGTCATTAAGACCTAGATTTAAAATAGTATCCATCATCCCAGGCATAGAAACTGCTGCTCCAGATCTTATTGAGACAAGTAAAGGATTTTCTATGTCGCCAAAGATTTTACCTGTAACAATCTCTAGCTCATTCAGATGATTGTCAATTTGCTCTATAATATAACTATTTAGCTCCTTATTGTCTTGATAGTATTTTAAACATGCCTCTGTTGAAACAATAAATCCTGGTGGAACAGGCAAACCAATATTTGTCATTTCAGCTAAGTTAGCACCCTTGCCGCCTAATAATGATTTTTGCTCAGCATTGCCTTCATTAAAATTAAAAACCCACTTTTTCATCACAAGTCCTCCTGAACAATTAATTAGTATATGCTAAATGCAATAATATTATTAATAGTATAGCATAATTGGAGATTATTTAAATACTAATTATTAAAAATATCTATACTTTAGATATTAGTTTTATGCAGGACTCTTAAAGCTTATCTTGAATATTGTAATGTCCCGATGAATATCTTAATTTGAAAGGAATGAGAAGATGAGGAAAGTTTTAATCGCGTTACTTTTAGTGTTAGTTATTGTTTTTGTTGCGTGCACACCTGATATTGATACTCAGCCAGAAGAAGACCCTGTTGTTATAGAAGTAGAATATGAGGAAGTAGAAGAAGAAATTGAGGAAGATGAAGAAATAGAAGAAGCTGAAGAGATTGTTAGTTTAGCAGACGAGATAATAATACCATTTAGATCTGCTTCTTATG
>PWPR01000156.1 GCA_003557085.1 Clostridia bacterium
AAGATTTATACAATCTTGATTTTAGTAAAGCTAAGCTTAATTACTATATTAGCCAAGAAGAGGGTGAGTTGCTAAAAGCCCTTGCCAGTTACACAGGCGTAAATAAAGATATGATAGTAGCAGCCAATGGAGGGGATACGTTATTAGGAGATATATTCAATGCTCTTACTAGGAAATCTGGAAAAATTCTTATTAGCACACCGACTTTCTTTTTATATCAGACAATCGCAAAACGTTTACGACTTGAAATTATTGATGTTCCACTTCAAGCAGACTTTAGCTTACCAGTAGATAAAATTATAGAAGAAATAAACAAGTCTGATATTGAATTAATTGTAATATGCAGACCTAATAATCCAGTAGGCAACATGTTTCCTAAAGAAGATGTTGTGAAAATTGTAAAAAATGTCAATGCATATGTTCTAGTTGATGAGGCATATTTTGAGTTTGCAGAAGATACTTTAGCAAACTACCTAGATAAGTATGATAATCTTGTAATTTTAAGAACATTTTCAAAAGCATTTGCAGCAGCAGGATTGAGACTTGGTTATGCATTAGCAAATAAGGAGCTTAGAGATAAAATAAGAGACTTTCAAACACGTTACAATGTTTCAAATGTAACACAGCTTTTAGGAACTAGGCTATTAAACAGTTTTAGATTTTTCTTACCTTATATAGCTGAAGTCAAGAAGCTTAGGGATGATTTTCGTGCTGAGTTAAATAAACTAGAAGAAGTATATGCTTATCCAAGTGAGACTAATTTTTTGTTGGTGAAAATGGATGTAGATTTTGAAGATCTAGAGAATTATATGCAAAAGAGAAATATATTAATAAGGACAGTTCATACACTTAGTCCACTCATAGCAGATACTGTTAGGCTATCTGTATCTACAGCAGAAGAAAATTCAGAATTTGTTGAGGTCTTAAGGCAATATTTAACATAAAGCGTGCTCTCATGGTGAATCCATGAGAGTTTTTTTGCTTTTAGGGTTGATTTGTGAAAATATCTTTGTTATTATATTAAAGTCTTTAATACTTTAACTAAGTAAAGGAATGGTAAGTTTGAATATTGAAAGTTTGAGATATTATGAGCAGGAACTGAGAAAAATCAATCTTGAAAACATGTACATTGAAGAAAGTATACCTCTATTAACAAAGGTTGATATATATCAAGAAAGCAGTATAGAAAGAGAGCTGTATAAAATAATCCATGAAGGAGAAGCTTTAGCACTACGAGCTGATTTCAGTATGGCTTTAGTGGACAAAGTAGTTAGAAAAAATATTGAGTTTCCTTATAGAGCTGCTTATTATGGAGAAATTTATAGGCTGGATAAAGTGAATCAATGGCAAGTAGGAGTGGAACTATTGGGAGAGTCTAGTATTGCTGGTGAAAGAGAAATGCTAAAAGTAATTAAGAAGTACATTGGAATTTTTCCCCAAGAAGAGTATATTCCTTGCATTAATTACATGCCTTTTATAGATTTAATTATAATTAAACTGAACTTGACAAGTAAAGAAGTGAAACTTTTTAAAAGTAATCTGGTTAAGCATAATTATGTAAAAATTAAAGAGGTAATGAAGGATAAGCTAAGTTATGAGACATTTAATCTGATGTGGAGTCTTTTCAATGAAAGAAATATTAATAAAGCCTTAGACCTTATAGAGCAGCTCTTCCCATCTGAAAAATTCAGTAGTGAAATTTTTGCTTTATTGAAGGAACTATCAGCAGATTATTACTTTGACATAGGTCTTGTGAAAAACTTAAACTACTATACTGGTTTAGTTTTTGAGGTCTATGCAAAAGGAAGTCCGCAGGCAATAATAACTGGTGGTAGATACGACAACTTAGCTAAGCAGTTTGGACAAAACATTAGTGCAATTGGATTTGCAGTAGACATGTCATGGTTAGGAGGATATTTATGCAAAAGCTAACTATTGCACTTCCTTCTGGGAGGCTTAAGGAAGAATGTTTGTCTTTAATTAATCAAGGTAACCTAGCTGAGTTAACTAACTCTAGAAAGCTACTTAATTTTTATGATGAATATAGACTAATAGAAGTAAAGCCTATTGACGTTCCTGTTTATGTAGAGAATGGAGTAGCAGACTGTGGTTTTGTTGGCAAAGATATTTTACTTGAGTCTAATCACGAAGTATATGAACTTCTAGATTGTCAAATAGGTAAATGCCATTTAGCACTAGCACAAGCTGAAAGAGGTGACATTGAGAGTATTGCAACTAAATACGTAAATATAGCAAAAGATTATTGCCTAGGAAATAATCTGCATATAGATATTATAAAGTTAAATGGGTCAGTTGAACTAGCTCCTGCTGTGGGTCTAGCAAATACAATACTTGATATAGTAAGTACGGGAAACACCTTAAGAGCTAATAACTTAGAGGAAATAGAAAGAATCATGGATATATCAGTAAGACTAATTGTCAATAAAGCAAGTTTTCAGATTAAAAGAGAAGAGATAGATGATTTAGTAAAACTAATTGAATACAAGGAGAAAGGCTATGCTTAGAAAGTTTACAATAGAAGAGTTTAATAAAGAACTAAATAAGAATACAAGTATTAGTAGTAGTGAAATAAGAGGTGTTGTGACCAAAATATGTGAGAATGTTAGAGAAGCTGGAGATGAAAAACTAATTGAGTACACAGCCAAATTTGATGGTGTTAAGCTTGAATCTTTACTAGTGTCAGCAGAAGAAATCTCTTTTGCATATGAAAATGTAACCAAAGAATGGGTAGAATCTCTACAAAAAGCTATTAAAAATATTAGATCATTTCACCAAAAACAAGTAAAAACATCATGGTTTGAAACGTTACCGAATGGAGTAATTAGAGGTAAATTAGTAAGGCCTATTGAAAAAATAGGAGTTTACGTCCCTGGGGGCAAGGCTGCATATCCATCTTCAGCTTTAATGGGCATTATCCCGGCATTAGTTGCTGGTGCCAGCGATATTTCTATTGTAACACCTCCAGATAAGAGCGGTTTGATAGCATGCGAAACTTTAGTTGCAGCTCATGAGTTAGGTGTAAAGAGAATATATAAGATTGGTGGAGCACAAGCCATAGCAGCATTGGCATATGGTAGTGAAACAGTAAAGAAAGTAGACAAAATTGTTGGTCCAGGTAATGTTTATGTTACTGCAGCAAAAAAAGAAGTTTTTGGAGATGTAGGTATAGACATGTTAGCTGGCCCTAGTGAGGTATGTGTTTTCTGTGATTATACTTCTAAGCCACTATATGTGGCAGCTGATCTTTTAGCTCAAGCTGAACATGACCCATTGGCTAGAGTACTCTTAATTAGTAAAACAGAAGATCTTGTCGGTCAGATTTTAGAAGAGCTGAGCAAACAAATTGTGAGATTGCCAAAAAGAGATATTGCTAAAAAGAGTCTTTCTAAGGGGTCATATTTGGTAATAGAAAGTGATGATATAGCTGCAAAAGTAATTAACCAGTTTGCTCCTGAACACTTAGAACTGGCAATAGAAAAACCTTTTGAATTTTTGCATAGAATAAATAATGCTGGATCTATATTTCTAGGAAATTATGCTGCAGAAAGTTTAGGAGATTATTTTGCGGGAGTAAATCACATACTTCCTACGAATGGAACAAGTAAGTTTTCTTCATCTTTAGGAGTCGACGACTTTGTTAAATATAGTGAAATATTATATTACTCAAAAGAAGCCATGCAAGAAGATGGCAAAGAGGTAGTAATACTAGCAGAAAGTGAGGGGCTTGAAGCTCATGCGAATGCGATTAAGGTGAGATGTGATGGATAAAGCATACTTAACTTTAGCTAATAGAAAAGTAGGACTAAATCTTAATGAGCATCCTAAGCAACCCAACGAAATTGTAGATATCAATATTGACTTAAAAAGTCTTGAGCTCAATAGGTATTTAAGCCAAGAAGAAGGGCCTTTGTTAAAAGCTTTAACTGATTATACTCATCTTGACAAAGATAAAATAGTTATAGGTAATGGAGCAGATGAACTGATAGCTAATATTATCGATTACTATGTCAAAGATAAGCTACTTATTATTAGCCCAACCTTTGGAGTGTATGAATCATATGCAAGGCAAAGGGGGAAAGAAGTATTAAAAGTAGAACTTGATGAGAACTTCAATATTCCTCATAAAAGAGTATTTGAGATTTTAAGGAATGAAAAAATAGACTTGATTATAATTTGCAACCCAAATAATCCCACGGGGAATCTATTTGATTTAAATATAATAGAAAATATTGTAAAGCTTACTAATGCAAAAGTATTGGTTGATGAAGCTTATTATGAGTTTAGTGAGGTTTCTATAGTAGAGAAAATATCAGTATATAATAATCTAATTATACTAAGAACACTTTCTAAAGCTTTTGCAGCTGCTGGAATGAGGATTGGCTATGCTATTAGCAGTAGTAAGAGGATAAAAGAAATAAGAAGTATGCAAATGCCTTTTAATATTAATAATTTTAGTCAATATTATGCTGCTATGGTACTAGAGAGTAAAGAGATTTTTTTAGATGAGCTAAAAAGTATAAAGACTACAAGAGATAAGTTGGCACAAGAGTTATTAGAACTAGGTTTTAAGGTTTTTGCAAGTAAAACAAACTTTCTACTAGTAAGACCACCGATTAATGCAAGTAAACTCTTAAATAACTTGCAAAAAGAAGGCATACATATTAGATCTTATGAAGATGAACCAAGGCTTAAAGATAAGTTGAGAATTTCAATCGGTGGCAATTTGGAAAATGAAAACTTAATAAAGTTAATAAAAAAAATAGTAGGTGAGATAGATGATAACTAGAAAAACAAAAGAGACGGATATCGCGGCTTCTTTCAGAGATGATAAAAAATTAAATATTCAAACAGGAAGTAAATTCTTTGACCACATGCTTAATGCTCTATTCTTTCATGCTGGCATAGGTATTGATGTAAATGTTTTTGGTGATATAGAAACTGGATATCATCACAGCATAGAAGATCTAGGCATTGTTTTAGGAATGCTTTTTAGAGAGAAAGTTGAGAGAAGCAAATCATATCAGAGATTTGCCAGTATCTACTCGCCTATGGATGATGCTTTAATACATTTAGTCATTGATGTCTCAAACAGGCCTTTACTAAATTATAAAGTAGATTATAGTCTTCCATACATAGCTGATTTCCCACTTGAGTTAATAAGAGAATTTCTGATTGCCTTTGTTAACAATAGTAGGGTAACCCTTCATGTCAGAAAGATTGATGGGTTAGATAGTCATCATACTGCTGAGGCAGTGTTTAAAGGACTAGGAAGAGCTATGGGTGAAGTGTTAATAACAAAGCCAAGTGGCATTTTGTCAACTAAAGGAGTAATTTAATGATTAGTATTATTGATTATACAGTGGGTAATATATTTAGTATTCGTAATGCTCTTAGGTATCTCGGTTTAGAAACTGAGGTTATTAGTAAAGCTAAACAGGTAAAAGAAGCAAAAGCACTCTTATTGCCAGGTGTGGGAGCTTTTGATGATGCGATAACTGGTCTTGAAAATGCTGGTATTGTGCTGGAACTGAAAGCTGCAATAGCAAAAGGCACCCCAACTCTAGGGATATGTTTAGGTATGCAGGTTTTAGCAAAGCAAAGTGAAGAAGGAAAAAAGTTTGGTTTAGGTATTATTGATACTGATGTAAAAAAGTTGAGCAAAGAAAGAATAATACCGCATATGGGATGGAACAAAGTAGAATACAATAATCAATTAACTGATTACTACTTTGTACATAGTTACTATCTTCCGCTAATAAATACTACGGTGGGAGAGTGTTGTTACGGTGAAAATTTTTCAGCAATTATAAAGCAAGATAATGTGTTAGCAGTTCAATTTCATCCGGAGAAAAGTGGAAAAAACGGCTTAAGGTTATTACAAGCGTTTGGAGAAATGATATGAAAGTAATACCAGCAGTAGATATATTAGATAATAAGGTAGTAAGACTTAAAAGAGGTGATTTCAATCAGAAAACAGTTTACAGCAGTAATCCATCAGATATTATCCGAACATTTATAAAAGCTGGATTTGATTTAATTCATGTAGTAAATTTGCTAGGTGCAAAATCTAATGCTAATAAGGATATACTGTTTGATTTAGTAAAAGAATATCCTCATAGACTTCAGATAGCTGGTGGAATTAAAACAGAAGATATGGCGAAAGAGCTTCTAAACATCAAAGCAAGAAGAATAGTAATTGGAACAGCAGCTGCAATAAAAGCAAGGTGGCTAAATAGTTTTACTGATTCTGAAAAAGATAGAATAATCATAGCATTTGATATAGATGGAACTGAAGTAAAAACTAATGGCTGGCTGAAAAGCACAAGATTTGGACTAGACTCTTTAATTAAATATTATAAAGATATAGGTTACTCAAAATTCCTAGTAACAGATATTCAAAAAGATGGGCTTGAGAAGGGACCAAGTTTTGAGTTATACAAAATGATACTAAAAGACCATGAGATTAGTTTAATTGCATCAGGAGGAGTTTCATCTATAAAAGATTTACAACATCTTAAAGAAAATGGTCTCAGCGAAGCGATTGTCGGCAAAGCAATATATGAAAGTAGAATTAAACTATATGAGCTTAAAGAGTTTGAGGAAGAACTATGCTAACAAAACGAATAATACCATGCCTTGATATAAAAGATGGAAGAGTCGTTAAAGGAATAAACTTCAAAGGATTGACTGACGAGGGTAGCCCACTTGAACTGGCAAAAAAATATAACAAAATGGGGGCTGACGAGCTAGTATTCTTAGATATCAATGCTACAGAAGAAAGCCGAAAGACTATTAGAAAAACCCTAGAAAAGGTAGCAAGACAAGTTTTTATACCTTTAACAGTTGGTGGTGGAATTAGTCAAATAGATGATGTAGCTAGATTGCTTGATTCTGGAGCGGACAAAGTAGCAATTAATTCAGCTGCAGTTAAATCTTTGGATTTAATTAGTAAAATTGCAAAAAAATACGGATCGCAATGCGTAGTAATATCAATTGATGTTAAGAGAGCAGAGAGCGATTGGCAGGTTTTTACTCATGGTGGAAAAAAAAATGCTGGGATAAAGCTGAGTGCTTTTGCCAGACAAGTCATAAATAATGGTGCTGGAGAGTTGCTAGTTACAAGTATTGATAATGATGGTGTTCAAAAGGGTTTTGAAGTAGAACTCTATCAAAGTTTAAAAGATTTAGAAGTGCCAGTAATAGCTTCTGGAGGTGCTGGAAGAAAAGAAGATTTTTTAGATATTTTTAGGAAAAGCAAGGTTACTGGAGCATTAGCTGCATCTATTTTCCACCGAGATAAACTAGAAATCACAGAACTGAAAAGTTACCTCAAAACGAATGGAGTTGATATAAGATATGAAATTTGACAAAAAAGGATTAATTCCTGTAATTATTCAAGATATTAACTCTAAAGAAGTACTCATGCTTGGATATATGAATAGGGAAGCTTATGAGCTAACACTCGAAACTAAAAGAGTATGGTTTTACTCTAGATCCAGAAGTAAATTGTGGATGAAAGGTGAAACATCTGGTAACTATCTTAATATGATAAATATGCAGCTTGATTGTGATAAAGATGCTATATTGATTCAGGTTCGTCCAAATGGGTCTACATGTCATACGGGTAAAGTCAGCTGCTTTTATAATAAAGTTCATGGAAAAAAAGAAGAAGACATAATAGACTATCTTGAGAAATTAATTAAAGATAGGATAAAAACAAGGACCGAAAATTCATATATTGCTAAGCTTATCAATGCGGGCTTTGATAGGTCAGTTCAAAAATTTGGTGAAGAAGCTGTAGAAACTATTATTGCATTTAAAAATGATGCAAAAGAAGAGATGGTAAATGAAGGAGCAGATTTATTTTTTCACTTTTTAGTGATGATTCAGCAAAAAGGCTTAGACTTTAGCAATATTACTAGCGAACTTCAAAGAAGAGTAAAATAGACCTTCCTAAAGAATAGTGTTAAACTAATAGCTAGATAGGAAGGTGGTGGCTATGGCTAATATATTCTATTTAACTAAAGAAGGACTCCAGTATAGTGTTTTACTAGGAGTGGTTATAGCTGCTTGTTCAATTGTTCTAGGTAGTAAAATAAAACCAAAGGGAGAAGACAAGTCACTTACTGGGCTGTTATATCTATGGAGCAGGTCGCCTATATTCACGATAGCTTTAACTTTTCTAATTGGTCCTTTTTTTGAGGAAGTTTTGTTCAGATTGATTGGTATAAGTTTCTTCAATATGTTTTTACCACTAAGCTTATCATTGATTATTACTTCCATAGCATTTGGTTTAGCTCATAATCAGTTTCCGCTCAATCTAATAAGTGGATTTATGGGGATTATCTTGGGATATGTGTATATTAGATACGGAGTTATAGCTAGCTTTATAACTCATGGTTTACAAAATGCTATTGTAATAATACATTTATGGACTACTGTTCTTGTTAAGACAGGTTTTACTATTTCAGAAGCGATATCAATTTTTGGCATAAATGAACTAATTAAACTAATTCAATAAAAAGGTAGCTTCTTTCAAAGAAGCTACTTTTCGTTTAATATTTTCATGTAATTATATGAGTCAGTGTCGCCTTCTGTGTTTACACACATAATTTTCGAGTTAACATCTAGATTTAGCTCTTTTCTTAAGCTTATGTACTTTTCATCTTTCATCAGTAAGCTTATGAGTCCTATACCAACAGAGCCTGACTCACCTGCAACGATTACAGGATCGTCTCCTAGGGGTTTTGCTAGTCGCTTTATTCCTAGTTTTGCAACCTCATCGCAAGCACTAACAAAACATTGAGCAGTTCTCATTATTATATCAAAAGCTAATGGATTAGGCTCACCACATGCTAATCCAGCCATAATAGTTTTTAACATGCCTGTCACAACTTGAGGATTATCTTTGCCTGATTTTGCTGAAATATAATAGCAATTTGCTTCCTCTGGTTCAACAATTATAACTGTAGGAAGATACTTAAACTCTCTGGCAAAAGCTTTGATGAAAGAGCCTGCAAAAGAACCAACCCCAGCTTGAAGGATCAAATGGGTAGGTAGTAAGGAAACTTGATCTTTTATTTCATGAACTAAAGTTTCATATCCTTTCATAATATTAATAGGTATGTTCTCATAATAAGGAAGTGCAGTATCTTGAATTAATATCCAGTTGTTTTCACTTGCCATTTTTGAAGCATATCTTACAGCATCATCATAATTCATTGGTAAAATCTCTGCCTTAGCTCCTTCAGCTAATGCAGCATTGAGTCTTTCCTTTGCTGCACCATGAGGTAAGTATACAACAGAATTTTGACCTAGCCATCTTGCAGCTCTAGCAACTCCTCTACCATGGTTACCATCAGTAGCAGTGACAAAAGTTAGTGAGTCTTTTTCGAGTAATTCTCTCTGCAAGTTCGAGAGTGTAATATCTTCTATATTAAATTGGTGATAATCCACAAGTGCTTTAGCCATAGCCCATGCTGCACCAAGAATCTTAAATGCTTTCAAATCAAATCGTTGAGACTCATCTTTTACTGCTAAGCTTTTAACACCTAAATCATGGGCTAAGTTATCTAGCTCATACAATGGTGTAGGTTTATAATCAGGTAAGCTTTTATGAAAATTAAATGAAGTTAGGTCTTCTGGTTCAAACATTTCATTAAGCTCAAATTTTTCTCTTGTCTGTATATGTGCTTTAAGCATATTTCATTCCCCTTAAACTTTTATGTTTATAAAGATACAATGTTAATTAAGAAAAAGCAAATTTATATGCAATTAGTGGCCATATCAAAGAGAATATATTTTTGATAATAAAAAGGAATTAGCATTTTTGTGTTGAATAGCTATTGTTGTAGAATAATTTTACAAGTTTGAGGAGGGAAATAATGTTAGCTGTTATAAACGCGCGGCTTGAAACACTCACAAATGGTGTGATTGAAGAAGGTACGCTATTAGTAAAAGATGGTAAGATTGCAGAAATAGGGGCAGATGTTAAAGTTCCAGAAGGTGCTGCAGTAATAGACGCTAAAGGAAGAACAGTTACACCTGGTATTGTTGAGGCTCACTCACATGCAGGGATTAATGAAAAAGGTTTAGGATGGGAAGGAAGAGATGGTAATGAAGGTACATCTCCAATAACTCCTTGGTGCCATGCTAAAGATGCTATTAACATGCTTGCAGCTGATTTTGATGAGTTTCGTGAGGCTGGAATTACTTCAACAGGAGTTTTACCAGGGAGTGCAAATCTCTTAGGCGGAACAGCTGTAGCAGTGAAAACTAAAAAGACTGCTATTGTAGAAGAAGCAATTTTTGCAGAAATTGGTATGAAATCTGCACTTGGACAAAATCCAAAAGGCAAATATGGAAGAGCGAATAAGGCTCCATCAACTAGGATGGGGAATGCTGCAATGTTAAGAGAAACTTTACTTAAAGCTCAGCAGTATAATAGAAAAAAAGAGGCTGGAGAAGAGCCTAAGTTTGATAAGTCTATGGAAGCTTTAATTCCTGTAATAAAAGGGGAGCTACCGATACTTATTCACTGTCATCGTGCTGATGATATTGTAACTTCAATTAGAATTTGCAATGAGTTTAATCTTAAATATACATTAGAGCATGTAACAGAGGGATATCTAATTGTAGACCATTTACTGAAAAATGATTCTTTATGTGCTGTAGGACCAACAATGTTTTATGGATCAAAAGTTGAGAATAAAGAGCGTGATTTCAGAACTCCAGTAGCATTATCAAAAGCAGGAGTGAGATTCTGTTTCACAACAGACCATGCAGTAGTAGCAGGGCGTCACCTAAGAACAACTGCTGGCATAGCTGTTAGCTGGGGCATGGATAGAGATGAGGCTCTTAAAGCAATTACGCTTTATTCAGCAAGACACATGGGTCAAGATCATAGGCTAGGCTCACTTGAGGTAGGCAAAGATGCTGACTTTGTAGTTTGGTCAGGAGACCCATTATGCTTTTTAACTCATGCAGATGTAACAGTTGTAGATGGAAATGTTGAATATGAGCGGGAGGTGCTGTAAATGTTATTAATTAAAAACGCAAAAATTTATCCTGTTGTTGGGGATATGATAGAGCGCGGGCAAATATTAATTGATAATGGCAAGATTGTAGCTATTGGTCAAACAGTAGATGCTCCAGCAGAGGTAGAGGTACTTGATTTAGAAGGCAAAATCGTAACACCTGGGCTAATTGATATACATACACATGTAGGAATATGGGGAGACGGTGAAGGTGCTGACTCTATGGATGGTAATGAAAAACCAGATGCCATAAATCCTAAAGTTAATGCACTTGACTCAACCAATCCTCATCAAAGAAGTTTTGAGGGTGCAAGAGAAGGTGGAATCACAACGATGCAAATAGTGCCTGGTTCAGGTAACCCTATAGGTGGTTTAGGGTTTGCATGTAAATCTTATGGTAATATCATTGATGAAATGGTAATCAAGAATCCTACAGGATTAAAAGGTGCATTAGGAGAAAATCCTAAGAACCTACATGGGAATGTGCTAAAGCATGCTCCAGCAACTAGAATGGGTACTGCTGGTTTAATTCGCGAGTATTTTGAGGAAGCAAAAGCATATATGGCTAAAAAAGAAGCTGCAGAAAAAGAAGGAAAAGACTTTGATATTAATATGAAGTATGAACCAGGTGTAATGGTCCTGAGAAAAGAAATTCCTTTTAGAATCCACGCTCATCGTCATGATGATATTGTTACTGCTGTTAGATTATGTCAAGAGCTAGATATTGATTGTAGTGTAGAACATTGTACAGATGGACATAAAATTGCAGATTTTTTAGCAAAAAATAATGTGCTAGCTTGTGTTGGTCCAGGTCTAAGTAATTCTGGTAAAGTTGAGACAGCAGATTTTACAGATGCTAACCCTGCCATTTTGCATAAAGCTGGAGTTAAGGTGTGCTTAATGACTGATCATCCATTTCTAAACACACGTCACTTCATGACTTATGGTGCAGTTTCTGCGCGTTATGGTATTAGTTTTGAAGATGTTCTAAAAATGATGACTATCAATCCAGCAGAAGCTTTAGGGCTTGAAGATAGAGTTGGATCACTTGAAGTAGGTAAAGATGCTGACTTCTTAATCTATGATGGGCATCCATTCTCATATAAAACCAAACTAGAAGCAACTTACATAGAAGGAAAGCAAGTTTGGGAAAGACCAGTATATTAGAGTATTAAAAGAAGAGGTTTAGTCCTCTTCTTTTTTTAAAATACTCTTCTACTAGCAAAAATCAATTAAAGATTAAGAGGTGTTACAAAATGGTAGGTAATATAGCAATAAAATATGTTGAAGAAATACAAGACCTATTGATTGAGGTAAGTGATAAAATATGGGAGTTTGCAGAAGTAGGTTTACAAGAAAAAAAATCAGCTAGATTGCTAGCAGATATTCTGGAAGAAAATAACTTTAGAGTAGAATACGGTGTGGCTGATATGCCAACAGCATTTGTAGCGAGTTGGGGAAAGGGAAGTCCTAAAATTGGATTTTTAGCTGAGTATGATGCTTTGCCACATTTGTCTCAAAAGGTTAGTACTAAGAAAGATCCATTAGTTGATGATGCACCTGGCCATGGCTGTGGTCATAATCTATATGGAGCAGGAATCCTTGGCGCTGTATTAGCTCTTAAAAAGCAAATGGAAGAAGAAAATAGAGAAGGAACAATCGTTTTTTATGGCTGCCCCGCAGAAGAAACCTTAGTAGGAAAGGGATTTATGGCCAGAGAAGGATACTTTAATGACTTAGATGTTTCCCTAACTTGGCATCCTATGAGTCTTAATACTCTATGGTCAGGATCTTCTAATGCAATGAACTCAGTCAAATTTAATTTTCATGGAACTACAGCACATGCAGCAGGTGATCCTCATAATGGACGCAGCGCACTAGATGCAGTAGAGCTAATGAATGTTGGTGTTAATTATTTAAGAGAGCATGTGATTCCAGATGCTAGAATTCATTATGTTACGACAAATGGTGGAGGAGAGCCTAATGTGGTTCCGGATAAAGCACAAGTTTGGTATTATGTCAGAGCACCAAAACGAAAAGATGTGGATGAAATATTTGAAAGAGTAGTTAATATAGCTAAAGGTGCTACTTTAATGACAGAAACAAGTATGGATTATAATCTTTTAGCAGCATGTTACAACTACTTACCAAATGTAACACTTGGTAATGTAATGCTTAAAGCTATGAAAGATATTGGAGCACCAAACTGGGAAGAGAAAGATATTAAGTTTGCAAAAGAGATGAGTGAGTCTTTTACTAAGATGAGAGAAAGAGCGCTTGACAATCTAGGGATGACAGAAAAATATCAAGATAAATACATTCACGATGAGGTAATAGACCCGTTAACAAACAAAGGATTATCTGGCTCAACTGATGTTGCTGATGTCTCTTGGATAGTTCCAACTGCTCAAGTCACCACAGCTTGCTCAGCCCTCGGTAGCCCTGGTCATTCATGGCAAAACACAGCTTTTTATGGAATGAGCATAGGGCATAAAGGGATGCTTTTAGCTGCTAAGACCTTAGCTGCTACAGGAATAGAGTTGCTTAATAATCCAGACATAATAACTCAAGCTAAAAAAGAGTTTAAGAGTAAAACTATAAGTAATCCATATCAAAGTCCTCTTCCAGAAGGCATAAAACCACCACATGATCAACTAAAGGAGCAATAAAATGAAATTATATGAGTACTTTCAAGAAATTGATATAAAGAATTACCATCTCAATTGAGCAGAGCAAATTGTTTGCGGTGCAAACAAAGCGTATAATCTAGGAATTTGCAGACAAGACTTGAAAATGGCAGCAAGCCTAGGAGGTGGGATGGCAGTAAGAGGTGCATGTGGAGCACTTATAGGTGCTGTGATGATTATTGGCAGAGCTAAAGCTATTTCAGGAGGTCATTTTAGTCCAAATTTAAAGCTCTTAGTAAAAGATTATGTATTAAAGTTTGAAGAGAAACTTGGTAGCCAGACATGCTCAGAGCTACTAGAGCTTCACAATAAAGATTGTAGGATGATAATTGATGTGGCTGCTCAAATTTTAGACAAAGTGTTGGAAAAATAAAATCCACTCCAGAGCTTATATAGTGTAAGCTTTGGAGTTTTTTATTCTAATAAGCAGGGAAAGCGAGTGGGTTTGTTGAATAGACTAGTATTAATTAAAAAGGATGATGATTTTTGGAGAAGGCATTAAAATTTTTTGATATTTACCCAAAGGTAGTTCCTGCAGGAAAAACAGTAACTATCTATGTAAGACCATTATATGAGCACGTTAAGTTTTCAGAAGGTGAAGAGTATGAAGTATTGTACTATCCTATGGAGAGGGTTTCTGTTCATGGAGAGTATCAGTATCAAATGCCACAACTTGTAAAAGTTAAAAAGGGTGTTTTAGAGATTGAACAATTTTTTGCTGGCGAGCAAGAACACATGTTTGTTATCAATGACTTGAATGAAGAAATGGAGCCAATTAGAATAAGGATCTATTCAGTAGAGGAAGATCTATTCAATAAAAGACCTTATCTGGGGGATCTTAATACACAATCTTATTACTCAGATGGAGAAGAATCTCCAGCTTTTGTGGCAGCTAGTGCAAGAGATAGGGGTTTAGATTTTATATCAATTACAGACCACCATCAATATAAGCCATCTCTTGAAGCCATTGAAAGATTTGAAAAAGTAGAAATTGATCTACTGATAGTTCCTGGTGAGAAAATACATTTACCAGATAACCCAGTGCACATATTAAACTTTGGTGGCGAAAATAGTTTAAATGAGTTTGTTGAAGAGCATGAAGATGATTATTACTTACAGGTTAAGGCAATAGCAAAGAATCTTTCTGATATTAAGGATAATCAGACAAGATTTTTAACAGCATCTAGCATATGGGCTTTTGAAAGAATTAGAAAGCTTAATGGCTTAGGGGTGTTTTGTCATCCTTATTGGGAAGTATGGACAGGCTATTATGTGTCAAGAACTGTTATAGATTATTTTTACAAGCATAAAATATTTGATGCAATAGAGTTGCTAAGTGGCTATTATGATCACGAAGAATATGCAAACACTTTACAGATTGCAAGGTATTATGAAGCACTTAAAGAGAGTGAAGATATTCCTATCGTAGGTGTTAGTGATGCTCACAAGTGTAGTGAAGATGATTTGTTAGGCAACTATTTTACAGTAGTATTTGCTGATGAGCTGAGCAAGGATAACATTATTAAGAACATAAAGGATTTGTATAGTGTAGCAGTTTCAAGTATTCCAGGAGAGCATCAAAGGGCATTTGGACCATTTAGACTTGTTAGATATACACAATACTTACTAAGAGAAGTCATCCCACTTCACAAAAAACTGTGCGAGCTTGAAGGAGCCCAGATGTTTGCTCATCTAGGAAATGATAGGAGAGCAAGAAGACAATTAAGCATTATGCAAGGTCAAACAGAGAGTTTGTATAACAGATTATTTGCCAAGCCTACTAATATTAAATAGGAGGTGTTATTTTGCCAAAAGATTTAAGTAAAGCTTTTGAAGGAAAGAAGCTTGGTCTTGCTCTAGGAGGTGGAGCGGCAAGAGGTGTTGCTCATTTAGGAGCACTAAAGGCTTTTGAAGAGTATGGTCTCGAGTTTGATTTAATCGCTGGGACTAGTGTTGGAAGCTTAGTGGGGGCTTGCTATGCAGCAGGTGTTCATTGGAAAGACATGTACGATGCTGTTAAAGGCATGAAAGTTTCTGATTTGCTAAATTGGAAGAAATGGCATATTGGTTATGATTCAATAACTATAGCGGAGTTCTTAGAAGATATTATGGGGAAAAAAAACTTTGAAAACCTTGATAAACCTTTTAAAGCTGTAGCGGTGAGTGTTAAAAAAGCAGAAGAAAAAATCTTTGCTAAAGGAGATGTTTCTTTAGCAGTAAGAGCAAGTTGTACTGTCCCAGGGGTATTTGTACCAATAGAATTAGAAGACGATGTTATTGTTGATGGAGGTGTGCTCAACAATGTACCTTCAAATGTTGTAAGGGACATGGGAGCAGATGTTATATTTGCAATAGACTTAAATGGCGAACTTCCTGATATAGAAGTAGAAGGTAAGCTTTTAGAAACTCTTTATGCTGTGTTTAATATAATGGTTAGAAACAATTCTCAGCTTGGATATCATGATGCAGATCATGTAATCGCACCGTGTTTATCTAATTACCCATATCATAGTATTAAAAAGGCAGAGGAGATGTTTGAGAGAGGATATGAAGCTACTATAGAACTTTTAGAGCAGATATAAAAAAAGAATCATCATTTGATGATTCTTTTTTTATTTAATAAACAAATTCCCATAATGCCGTGAAGCTCTGATCTCAAAGCCCTATCTGCTAGGGGGGCGCCACAAACAAAGCGTTTGACTTCCACTCTCTGGAGGCATGCCATTTTCTTTGTTATTAGACTCCCAATGTATGTGTGTTGGTTTGAGATTATACGCTTCTCGAACATCACAGGAATATCTTGTTAAATTTATTATAACTTGATTTAGGTTCTTTGTAAAATGATTATTGACCAATGAAAAGTAAGTGATTAGAAATCAATAGATCAAAATAAAAGCAATACTTAATATAGATTAGTTATAGTAAAATAAGTTTAAGTAAATGATCTCTAAGAATAAGAAAAATGAATTAATCTAAAAATTATTTACTAGCAGTATCAAAAACAAAGATTAATACTGAAATAATTCTCTAATATTATCTTTCAATTATTTTTTATCA
>PWPR01000059.1 GCA_003557085.1 Clostridia bacterium
AGTTACTGCAATTGAAATGCAGATTATCGAACCGTTTGAAGCAAGCTCATTTTCTGATGATTTGAGAGCCAGACTTGCCGATAAAGACATAACTATAACAAATTGGAAAGAGGAGAATCAACAACTTTTAAGTGGATTAAGTGGTCAAACAACTTCTAGCTTAATGATTCAAGTATTTGTAATCATATCTGTAGTTTTAGGGATAGCGAGTGTATTAGCAATTACTGTTATGCAAAAATCGAGGCAAATTGGTATATTAAAAGCAATGGGTATCAAAGACAAAACATCAAGCTATATTTTCCTTTTTCAAGGGTTTATTTTGGGAATATTTGGAGGTATACTAGGTATCATTTTAGGAATTGGTTTAGTTTTTGCTTTTTCAAGCTTTGCACTCAATCCAGATGGGTCGGCAATAGTTCCAATTGTATTAAACCCAACATTTATAGGGATTTCTGGAATGATTGCTATACTTGCCTCTACTATCGCTTCTATAATACCAGCACAGAAATCTAAAAAAGTCTCTCCAATTGAGGTGATTCGAAATGGATAATATAATTCAACTCAACAAAATTAATAAAGAGTATGGTACAACCGTTAAGACAAAGGTGCTTTTTGATCTAAATTTACAGTTTGCTAAAGGTAGCTTTAATGGAATAATTGGGCAGTCAGGTAGCGGAAAGAGCACACTACTCAATATAATTGGCACTTTAGATAAGCCCACTTCAGGAGAGGTATTTATTGATGGGAAAAGAACTGATCAAATGGATAGTAACCAGTTAGCTGTATTAAGGAATGAAAAAATTGGTTTTATCTTTCAGTTTCACTACTTACTTCCAGAGTTTACTGCTTTTGAAAATGTAATGATGCCTTATTATATTCAAAAAAATATGTTTGACAAAGGCCTAGATAAGCGCGCAAATGAGTTGATGGATTTAGTAGGACTTCAAAAAGTTAAGAACAATTTGGCTGGGAATATGAGTGGTGGACAGCAGCAAAGAACAGCAATTGCTAGAGCACTAATTAATAACCCTCAAGTTATTTTAGCAGATGAACCTACTGGCAATTTAGACTCTAACACAAGTGAAACAGTTTACGAATTGCTTAGAGATATTAACGTAAAATTTGGAACAACATTTATCTTAATTACCCATGATAGAAGAATTGCAGAAAAAACTGATAGGATAATTGAAATAAGAGATGGTCGTGTATATAGCGACTTTTCAAAAGTATAAACTTAGGCTCAGCAACTAGATGCTGAGCCTAAAACATTAATTACTTCTTGTCTTCACATTTATGTTCTTCTTTTCCATGACATTTTTCTATTAATTCTTTACTACATTTACCATCAGCAGGTCTTCTTTCTGGATGTTCACATTTTACTTTAGCCACTTTATACCCTCCTTTCGTTACAACAGTTTCTATCATTACAATCTGAAATTGAGCTCTGTATTTCAGATAGTTTGCTAATGCTACTTGATAACTGCTTTAAAACATCTCTTTGTACAATGTAATGTGTAAAATAGCCTCTCTTCTCGCCAATTACTAACCCAGCTTCTCTTAAAATCTTAAGTTGCTGAGAAACAGCAGATTTTGATATATTAAGTCTGCTAGCTAGTGAGCCAACACAGTAGTCATTTTTAAGTAAAAGGTTGACTATTTCCAGTCTGTTTTCATCAGCAAGTGCTTTTATATGTAGTAAGATATTGATAAAATCACCTCTTTAATTAAGTGTTTACTAAACTAAATTATAAATAACTTAATCAAAAATGTCAAGAATAAAATATGTAGATACCTCTATTTGGTAAAATAGTATAATTAATTAAAAGTAAATGAGGTGAGATAATGGTAGTAAAGTTTAGAAATTATAAACATACAGAAAGATTTTCAAAGGACTATTTTTCTGTAGTAGAATTTTTAGAAAGAATTAATGATTCTAATCTTACAAATGCAAACTTTCTTTGGGGACGTTGGGCTTGGATGATTAGTAGACCAGTTGATAATGAAGAGGATAAGAAAAAAATAGGACTTTGGCTTGATAATGATAATGTAGTTGCTCTTGCTACTTTTGAACTTACTTTTGGTAAAGTGCATATCATGGTAGATAGAGCATACAGGTATTTAATAAAAGAAATAATGGATTATACGCAAGCAGAATTATCAGGTAAAGACGGTTTGCAAATTATCATAAATGATACGGATAAAAGATTCCAAGAATATGCAAGAGCTAAAAACATGCGGCCTAGTCAAAGAAATCAGAAAACATCCATATTTAATTGTAGCAATGAGTTAAGCTATAATTTGCCAGACTTCTATAAAATTATAAGTATGGATCAAGAGTGGAGTTGGGAGCAATACAATAGAGTAATGTGGAGAGGGTTCAATCATGAAGGAGAGCCCTCACAAAGTAAGGAAGATCTTGATTGGAGAAAGTCTATGCTTAGTAGCCCACATCTTAGCAAGGAGCTTTGCTTGGCTGTTTGTAATGCTCAAGGAGAGTATGTGAGCCATTGTTGCTTGTGGCATTTACCAGGAAGTAAGGTAGCTTATATTGAGCCAGTTGCTACAGACCCATTATATAGAAAGAAAGGCTTAGCAAAAGCAGCACTTTTTGAAGCAATAAATAGAGTTAGAAGAATGGGGGCTGAAAAAATCATAGTAGGCTCATCACAGCAGTTCTATTATAATATTGGATTTGCCCCACACACTACAGAAACATGGTGGGAAAGCTAGATAAATAAAATATAAAGGATAAAATTCAGCTTTAAAATATTGACAACTTCCCATAATTGATATAGTATATCGACAGACGATATACAGCGTGGCGATATAACGTCTTGCGATAGTTAATTAACATGGGAGGATTTTTATGGGAAATAAAACCGATAATTCTGCGTTAACAGAAGCAGTATTTTATATTTTACTGTCTTTATTGGAGCCAATGCATGGCTATGGAATAATTCAAAATGTCATAGACCTAACAAATAATAGAGTAAATTTAGCTCCAGGAACACTTTATGGAGCTCTTAACACGCTACAGGAAAAAGACTTAATTAGGCCATATGATACTGATGATGATTCGAGAAGAAAAGAATATGTAATTACAAAAGAGGGAAAAGAAACCTTAATGAGAGATTTAGTTAGGCTAAAAGAGTTAGTAAAAAATGGAGACAAGTATTTGGGGAGAAAAACTAATGAGAGTAATTAAAAGAAAATTATTTTTTGCTTGGCAATTTGAAGAAGAAGAAAGTTGGTTAAATGAAATGTCCAAACAGGGGCTTCATTTAGTTGCAGTAAATCCTTTATTATTAAAGTACGAGTTTGAACAAAGAAAAGATAAAGAGTACACCTATAGATTAGAGTTTTTGGATGATTTACCAAGTAGCAGAAAAGGATTGGATTATCTGCAGTTCCTATCCGACCTTGGAGTGGAGCAAGTTGGAAGTTTTATGCGATGGGTGTATTTAAGAAAAAATAAAAGTAGTGGTCAGTTTCACCTCCATTCAGACCTTAGTTCTAGAATTAAATATTTCAAAAGGATAAGAATGCTTTTCATTGCATTATCTCCGTTGATGTTTATTAATACGATTAACTTGATAAATACTTATTTAAGAACAAAAAGTGGTGTGATTTTTGGCCTTAGTGGATTAACAATTATTGTTGCAACCTTTTTTGTAACTGGCATATTAACAATGAATAGTAAAATTAAGAATCTAGATAAAAACAGTAATATTTGGGAGTAGAGTTAATCAAGAGTTTGTTAAGGCTCTTGATATTTTTTTTATGTTTAAAACCGAATAGCTAAAATAATGATATAATCATGGTATACAATAATGATTTAAGGTGCGAAAGTATTAATAATAAGGGCTCTTTTTTTGAGTACAAAAATGCTCCAACAATATAAATTATCATTTCTGTTGATTATCACTTCCAAATAAGTGTTTTGCTTAGATTTTACTCATGAGAATTTTTTAAAGTAAACTACAAAAGCAAATCTTAACAAGAAACGATAAGATATTAATTCAAAAGTTTCTCAGTGATTTAATTAAGTAAGATTTTATAAACATGACAGCTACCTTTTTAATATAGTACATATTTGATTATAGCTATGGTGAATAAAAACAAGAGAGGGATGTAAAATGCATGATTTTGAGAAGCTGGGAGTTTTTTATCTGGGAAAAACGCATGACTTAACTGGAGAAGGTATTGAAGAAAACTTAGTACTGTATAAATCTAAGGATTTGACTACACATGCAGTTATCATTGGAATGACAGGAAGTGGCAAGACAGGGCTAGGTATAGGATTGCTTGAAGAAGCAGCTATTGATAATATCCCTGTTATTGTAATTGATCCAAAAGGTGATATGGGGAATATGGCTTTGTCATTTCCAGATTTAAAACCAGAAGATTTTGAGCCCTGGATTAACCCACATGAGGCTTCACACAAAGGTTTATCAACTATGGAGTATGCTAAAGAGCAGGCCACTCTTTGGAGAAAAGGACTTGGTCATTGGGGACAAGGTCCTGATAGGATAAAAAAGTATCATAATGCTGCTAATATTACTGTTTATACGCCTGGAAGCTCAGCTGGCACTGGTGTATCTCTGCTAAAGTCGTTTGTAGCTCCTCCTCAAGAAATCTTAAATGATAGAGATGCATTAAGTGATAAAGTTAGTTCGACAACCACAAGTATTCTTTCTTTAGTAGGTATAAATGCAGACCCTATTACTAGTCAAGAGCATATCTTAATATCAAATATTTTGAATTATTTCTGGAAAGATAGCAAGAACTTATCTATTGAAGAGTTAATTGGAGCAATACAAAACCCACCTATGTATAAAATAGGGGTATTATCACTAGATAATTTTTATCCATCTAAAGATAGATTTTCTTTAGCTATGAGATTAAACGGACTCTTAGCATCTCCTAGCTTCGCTTCATGGCTAGAAGGAGAACCTCTAGATGTAAATAACTTTTTGTTTACAGAAGAAGGTAGACCAAGAGTGTCGATTTTCTCAATTTCACATTTGCCAGATAGTGAAAGAATGTTCTTTGTTAGTATGCTACTTAACGAAGTAATAGCTTGGATGCGAACTCAGCCTGGCACTGGTAGTTTAAGAGCTATCTTATACATGGATGAAATGTATGGATTTTTACCTCCTACAGCTAATCCGCCCTCAAAAACACCCTTTATGACTTTACTCAAGCAAGCTAGGGCATATGGATTAGGCTTAGTATTAGCTACTCAGAATCCTGTAGATTTGGATTATAAAGCTTTGTCAAACACGGGAACTTGGTTTATTGGTAGGCTTCAAACTGAAAGAGATAAGGGCAGGGTGATTGCTGGTTTAGAAGGAGCTGCTGCAGGAGGCAATTTCGATAGAAGAAAAGTAGAGCAAATATTAGCAGGTCTTAGTCAAAGAATGTTTTATTTGCATAATGTTCACTCTGATGAAGCAATGATTTTTCAAACAAGGTGGGTCATGTCTTATATGGCTGGACCATTAACGAGAGAGCAAATTTCAGCTTTGCCTAAAACAGAAAGAAAATTGGAGAATCTTAGACTAGAACCAACTGTTGTAAAATTTGAAGAAATACTTGAAGAAGAGTTTTTGCCAACAGAAGAGAAAAATAATAGTCAACCAATTTTACCAAGTCAAATTAGACAAGTATTTTTACCAATAACAAGGAGCCTTAGTGGCGAAACAACCTATGTTCCCAAAATAATAGGGGTTGCTGATGTTAGATACACAAATGCGAATCACGGTGTTAATCATCAGGAAAGAGTAATGTATATTACCCCCTTAAACAAAGGGCCTATTATACTTGATTGGACACAAGCTCAAAAAATTGATTTATCCTTAGCTGATTTAGATACTAAAGCAGTTAATGGTGTTTGTTTTGCAGGTTTGCCATCAGAAGCAGCAAATATAAGGAATTATGATAAATGGATTAGTGCTTTTAGGGGATATCTCCGTTCATATAATCCACTTAAGGTATTTTACAGCCCAACTCTTAAGGTTGTTTCTGATCCTAGTGAATATGAAAGAGAGTTTAGAATTAGAGTTTCTCATTTGGCACATGAGCATAGGGATAAAGCTATGGAAGAGTTAAGAAGAAGGTATGGTGTTAGAATTAGCACTTTAGAAGAAAGAAAGAGAAGAGCAGAGCAAACACTTGAAAGACAATCTTCTCAAGCAAGACAGAGGAAAGTGGATGCTGCTGTTTCTACTGGAGTAGCTGTTTTAGGCACACTTTTTGGGAGCCGATCTCTTAACCAAACATCGGTATCAAGGGTAGGGACTGCAATGAGAAGTGCAAACAGAGCAATGCAAAGTGGGAGCAATTTGCCAATGGCAGAAGAAAATATAAAAACCATTGTCAGGCAAATTGAAGATTTAGAGCAAGAACTCCAAAGAGAGATAGATAAGTTGATAGCTAATTATGATATACATAATGAAAGTCTTGATGAAATTACTATTAGTCCAACATATGCAAATATAACGATTCACTTTGTTGGATTAGCTTGGATGCCTTATATCAAAGATGGGTTTGGCAATCTAGCTCCTTTATAGAAAGGTATTAATGCCTATAAAATAGTAGTTAAAATTGAAAAGCAGAGAGATTAATTAAAACCTCTCTGCTTTTAGTTATATAGTTTATTTTTATTTGAGACCATCAGCAACTCCACACCTTCGTGGGTCTACTGTAGTACAAAGTTTGCCATTTTCATTTAGATAGCATACTTGGAAAGAGCCCATATGCCAATCCCATTTTAGATTGCATCTAACATTAATCCCCATTGAAAATAGTTTTTTAACTACTTCAGTTTCAATTCTATCCTCGATCACCATAGTATTGTCATCCATTAATGCATACATTCTTGGACTGCTCACAGCTTCATAAGGCTCCATATTATAAAATAATAGATTACATAAGGCTTGAACCTGTGTATTAGGAGGAGATCCTGGTGTTCCTAGTTGCATAACTGGTTTACCATCTTTAAGAATCATGGTATGACCCATAATCAGCCTTTGTCTTGCATTTTCAACCAGTTTTACATCCATCATTCTAAAACTGTTTACAGAAGAGTGATTGCCAATCATGACTACACCATCTACTACCATTCCTGGGATTCCACTTCCTTGAAGTGTGTTCATCATTTGCACCCAGTTTCCATTTTCATCAACAATGCTTAGCTCACAGCTACCAGACTTCAAATGGTCTTCTACACTATTACTTTCAAAATTAATATCAGCCAGCCCTTTATCATTTGCAACACTTGCTTTATGAGTTAGCTTCATATGATTAGTCAGATCAACTTTAGGTAGATAAGACTTAATTATATTAGCCCAGTATTGATGCACTTTTTCATCGGTGAATAAACTATGGTCTATGTCAGAGACTACAGTGTCATGGATGTATCCTGTTAGATGAATTCCTACTCTTAATGCATGTGCCATAAAGAATAGGTGTTCAGCACTGTAGGGTTCATACTTGTCTATTTGCAACTTATCAAGTATTCCGAGTACTAATGCAATTTGCAACCCTTGTTGCTGTGGTGGAGCTAAGGCTACTATTTCGTAGTCTCTAAACTTAAATCTTACAGGATCAACCCAACGTGGTTCGTTAGCTTTCATGTCATCTAAAGTAATTTTCCAGTTTAGCTCATTTGCTTTTTTAACAAAGTTTTCAGCCCATTCGCCACTTATCATATAATCAGGGCCCTCTTTTGCTAATTTTTTTAATGTACTTGCCAACTTTGGTTTCTTAAAACGCTCCCCTATTCTAGCAAAATAATCTCCTTGATAAAAAAAGTCTCTTCCTTCTGGAAAGTAGGTAAGCAAATCTCCAGCAGCTATTGTGGCTTCTAACTCAAATTGGGAAACATGATTTCCTTCTTCAGCCCAATAAATGGCATCTTGGCAAAGATTTTCCCATGGCAAAGATCCAAACTTATCATGAATTGCTTTGAGGCCCTTCATAAAGCCAGGAATACAAGAATTCACTTTACCAGCAGCATATCCAGATTTTTGTGGAGGAATAGGACTGTGAAGTGGTAAGTTGGGCGGGTAAGTAGCGGTACTGTCTAATTGGTAATATTTATCTTCTTTTGCATTGTAGTGTAAAAATGTGATGGAACCTGCTAAGTTCGTCATATAAGGCTCAATGGTTCCCTGGATGAGACATCCTGTTATGGCTGCATCTATAGCATTACCGCCTTTTTTTAAGATATTTAATAAAGAGTAAGTAACTACGGCATTATCTGCACTGACAGCTGCCTTTACATCTTTAACAGTTTTCTTTGGTCCAGGTATCCACTTGGGGTCTGATAAATTAATTTCTCTTGGATTAATCAAAATAACTCCTCCTTAGTATATTAGTGTATTTATATTTCTATAGATTGATAGATAATCCTGCAATCTAAATACTTTGTTTTGTATTAATAACTAATTATGATATTATATAGCTTGTAAAAAGGGGTGATTACAATAAAAATTGGCAATTTATTTCTTCAGGATAATGTTTTCTTAGCACCGATGGCTGGTGTTACAGATAAAAGCTATAGAACGATAATAAAAAGCATTGGTTGTGGGATGATGTTTACTGAGATGGTTAGTGCTAAAGCATTAACCTATGGATATAAAAAAACGTATCAAATTATAGATTTTTTAGAGGCGCATCGACCCATAGGTGTTCAGTTATTTGGCAGTGAGCCTGAAACTATGGCTGAGGCTGCCGAGATATTGCAAGATAGATACTCACCTGAAGTGATTGATGTTAATATGGGATGCCCAGTTCCAAAAATTGTTTCTAATAATGAAGGCAGTGCTTTGATGCAAAATCCTATACTAGCTAAAAAGATAATCGAAAAAATGGTAGCCAAAGTAAATACCCCAGTTACAGTAAAGATCAGAAAAGGTTTTAGTAAAGAAAGTAGTAATGCTGTAGAGTTTGCAAAGGTTTTACAGGATGCAGGAGCAAGTATGGTAGCTGTTCATGGGAGAACAAGAGATCAATTCTACCAAGGAAGTGCAGATTGGAATATTATCAAACAAGTTAAGCATCATCTTCAAATTCCTGTTGTAGGCAATGGAGACATTTTTAGTGTCAAAGATGCTCAGAGAATGATTAATTTGACTGGTTGTGATGGAGTAATGGTCGCCCGAGGTGTACAAGGGAATCCTTTTCTCATAAATCAAATATTACATTATTTGAAAACAGGAGAGCACTTAGGTGAGCCAAGCCTAGACGAAAAATTTGATGTAATGCTAAAGCACTTAAAGCAAGTCGTTAAAGATAAAGGAGAGTATATTGCAATTAGAGAAATGAGGAGTCATTTATCTTGGTATTTAAAAGGGTTACCTAACTCAGCTGCTATCCGAAATAAAGTATTTCATCAAACAAATGAAGAGGGTTTGAGAAGTGTTTTGACAAATTATTACACGAAGTTAAAAAAAGACAATTTTTAATTGCAAAATAAACATTTTTCAGTATAATAAAATACTACTAATAACTGTCCTTTGATATTGGATATTTCATTGACTTCATAGACAAAGATAAGTATAATCCACTTGATATATCATAGGTACTGATGATTATGAAAAATAAGATAATGGAGGGTGTGTTAAATGAACACCAAAGAAATTTACTTAACCTTAGAAGGTAAAGAAGAGTTAGAAAAAGAGCTTAAATATTTAAAACGTGATAAAAGAAAAGAAGTATCTGCTAGAATAAAAGAAGCTATTTCACTTGGAGACTTAAGTGAAAATTCTGAATATAATGAAGCAAAGAATGAGCAAGCTGCAGTTGAAAAACGAATTTCTGAAATAGAAGAATTATTAAACAACATGGTTTTGATAGAGTCATCAGGGAATATTGACATTGTATCTCTTGGTTCAAAAGTTGTATTAAAAGATGTAGAGTATGACGAAACTGTAGAGTATACATTGGTAGGTTCTGCAGAAGCTAATCCTAGAAAAGGAAGATTGTCAAACGAATCTCCAGTCGGAAGGAATGTCCTAGGGAAAACTAAAGGAGAAATAATTGAAGTACAAGTTCCTGCTGGAACAATTACTTACAAAATCGTAGAAATCAAATAAGGGGGAAGCCCAGTGTCAGATGAAAGAGTTGTTGAACTTAATGAGTTAATGCAAAGTAGAAGAGATAATTTAGAAAAGCTTAAGTCACTAGGGTTTAACCCTTTTGGAGAAGAAAATGCTAGATTTAATGCCTCTAATAATGCAAAAGAGCTGTTAGATAATTTTGAACAGTATGAAGATAAAGAGGTATCACTAGCTGGAAGACTTATGACTATGAGAGGTCATGGAAAAGCTAGCTTTGCAAACATAAAAGATATTAGCGGCACAATTCAAATATATACACGTTTGGATGAAGTTGGTCCTGAGAGTTTTGAAATATATAAGCTTTTGGACATAGGTGACTTAATTGGAATTAAAGGTAGTGTCTTTAAGACAAGAAAAGGCGAGATTACTCTTAGAGTGAAGGAGTTTAAGTTATTAACAAAGTCTTTAAGACCTTTACCTGATAAGTATCATGGATTAAAAGATGTCGATACAAGATATAGAAAAAGATATGTTGACCTGATTGTTAATGATGAGGTTATGGATACTTTTGTGAAGAGGTCTCAAATAATTCAGGAAATGAGAAACTACCTGAATGATAAAGGTTTTCTAGAAGTTGAAACTCCAGTGATGCACCCTTATGCAACAGGCGCTCCTTCAAGACCTTTTATAACACATCATAACACCTTAGATATGCAACTAGTGCTCAGAATAGAAACAGAGTTATATTTAAAGCGATTAATAGTAGGTGGTATGGAGAAGGTCTATGAGATTGGAAGAATATTTAGAAATGAAGGACTATCTACAAGACATAATCCTGAGTTTACAAGTGTCGAACTATATTGGGCATATCATGACTACGATGACATTATGAAACTTGCAGAAGAACTTATTGCACATATAGCAAAGAAACTTAATGGATCTACAGAGATACAGTGTGAAGGAAAGATCCTTGATTTTTCTACTCCTTGGGAAAGAATAACAATGCTAGATGCTGTTAAAAAATATGCTGGGGTTGATTTTAATCAAATCAGTAGTGACCAAGAGGCTATGAAAGTAGCAAAGGAGCATCATTTACCAGTTGAAGATTTTATGACTTGGGGGCATATTCTAAATCTATTCTTTGAAGAGAAATGTGAAGAACATTTAATACAGCCAGTGTTTGTATATAACTATCCAATAGAGGTTTCTCCGTTGGCTAAGAAGAAGAAAGATGATCCTAGAATGACTGCCAGATTTGAATTGTTTGCTAATGGAAGAGAACTAGGAAATGCTTTTACTGAGTTAAACGACCCAGATGAGCAAAGGCGTAGGTTTGAAGATCAATTGGCAGAAAGAGAGCTTGAGGAGCGTATAGAAAAACACAAGCTAGATGAAGACTTTATTGAGGCACTTGAAATAGGGCTTCCACCAACTGGAGGAATTGGAATTGGCATTGATAGGCTTGTAATGCTATTAACTGATTCTCCATCAATTAGAGATGTAATCTTATTTCCTACTATGCGACCTAAATAAAAATTAAGAAAGGCTAAGATGATATGAATAAAAACAAAGCAGTCAAAATTATAGCTTTTATGTTTATCTTGGCTTTTGTGTTTTTAATAGGTGGCAATTTATATATCAGAAGTCAAGAAAACAAAGCTATTCAAGCTCATAATCATGAGAATTATCAACAATCAATTGCATACTATGAGTCTATAATGAGATTCAAGGAGGATCCCCAGTATATAGCAAACATTGCTTATAATCACTATTTACTAGGAAATTACACAGAAGCTAATAACATGATTAGCAAAGTTATTGATGAGATTGAGGACCGTCTTGAAGCTAGCTATCTATACGCATTGTCTTATAGAGCTTTGGGAGACAAGAACAAGGCAGTTGAAATATTAAACGACATTTTAATAGAAGATGCAACTTATGCTAGGGGTTGGCAATTATTAGCTGAGATAGAGCTTGCAAGAGAAAACTATTATGAAGCAATAAATGCTTTTAGAAAAGTAGCTAATCTAAGACCTAATGCAGGAGAAATCTATTTAGCATTAGCCAGAGCTTACAAGTTAGATGGTCAAATAGAAGCAGAAATTGCGACTTATGAAGAGATGCTTATTAGGGGTGCGACTGTTTTTGGAAAGACAAAAGAAGAGTCAATGTATATTGCAGAATATAACTTAGGAGTTAGCTTATTTAAGCTTGGAGAAATTGCGGATGCAAGGGATGTTTTTTTGTCTGCCTCACAGAAAATATCAGCTAATGCTGACACCTGGTATTATTTAGCTTCTTGTGCTGCATTGCTTGATATTGAAGGACAGATGTACTATGCTTTGCAAAAAGCGATAGATTTAGACAGTGAGTATTTAGAATTAGTAGTAAAAGATAGTGATTTCAGTAGGTTTTTTAATACTAAAAGATTTGATGAGTTCATTAGTAAATACAAATAAGGTGCTAGTTTCCTAGCACCTTATTTTTACACTTCCATTATTATTGGTAAAATCATAGGTCTACGACCAGTTTCTTCATAGAGATAATCTTGCAAAACTTGACGCATTTTGTTCTTAAGTGGAGCCCAACCTGTTTTTCCTGTTCTTAATAACTCCTCGATAGCTTCGGTAACTAAAGAAATAGCTTCTTCGATCAGCTCTTCTGATTCTTTAACAAACACAAATCCTCTAGTTATTATTGTAGGGCCTGCCAAAATTGCTTTTTTATCTGCACTGATGACCACTATACTTGTCAATACTCCGTATTGAGCAAGCATATGCCTGTCTCTTAATACTATTCTTCCAACATCTCCAATGCCTCGTCCGTCAATTAAGACTTTGCCTGCTTCTACTGTGTCTGCTATTGCTGCAGAATCATCATTAAGTTCTAGGACATCACCATTCTCTAGTAAGAATACGTTATCTTTTTCATATCCTAAAGATATAGCTAGTTCTCTACAAGCATGTTTATGCTGATACTCACCATGGAAAGGTACTATATACTTAGGTTTAACTAAATGAAATAACATTTTAAGTTCTTCAGCGCTTGCATGCCCTGATACATGCACTTTAGCATTCTTTGAGGTAATAACAGTAGCTCCTGTTTTTGTTAAAGCATTAACAACTCTATTGACAAGCTTCTCATTGCCTGGAATTGGATTAGAGGACATTATTACAGTGTCAAAATTATTTAAAGTAATCTGGTAATGCTTATTAAAAGCCATTCTAGTCAATGCAGCAAGTGGTTCACCTTGGCTGCCAGTGCAAAGAATTAAGAGCTTTTCTGGTGGATAATTATCTATCTCATTAATGTCTATCAATGTATTTGGTGGCATATCTAAATACCCTAACTCAGTAGAAATACCTACATTATTAATCATGCTTCTCCCAATAACAGCCACTTTTCTATTGTGCTTATGAGCTAGTGCAAAAGCTTGTTGTATTCTATGGACATTAGAAGCAAAAGTTGCCATTAAAATACGATTAGGGTTGTTTCTTAATACACTATCTAGAGTTTCACCTACTTCTCTCTCAGAAGGAGTATAACCATCTTTTCCTGCGTTTGTAGAGTCACACATTAAGGCCAGCACACCATTATCTCCATATTCAGCAAACTTATGATAATCTGTCACTTTTTTATCAACTGGTGTTTGATCAAATTTAAAGTCGCCTGAGTGTATTATAACGCCAGCAGGAGTGGTAATAGCTAATGCTGCACCATCGGGTATACTATGATTAACTCTAATAAATTCAACTTTGAAAGGACCTTCAGTTATTCGATCACCAATGTGGACCTTTCTAAACTTTTCATCGCTTAATTTAAAATCCTCAAGTTTAGGTCTAACAAATCCTAGAGTTAGGGTAGTTCCATAAACAGGAACATCAATCTCTTGCAAGAAATAGGGGAGAGATCCGATGTGGTCTTCATGGCCGTGTGTTAGAAAAACAGCTCTAACTTTCTCTTTGTTTTCAAATAAAAAGCTCATATCAGGAATTACATAATCTATTCCCAACATCTCATCATCTGGAAACATTACTCCAGAATCGATGACTATCATCTCGTCTTTATAGCGAAGAACATACATATTCTTCCCTATCTCGTTAACCCCGCCTAATGGAATTATTTGAACATTTTTTTCCACAAAAATTCTCCTTTATATATATTTGTACACGAAAATCCGGTAAGTATTTTACCGGTTAATAAAGTATTAGTCCGAACTCAAAATCTAATGTCAGTATATCATAGGAGAAAACTTTAGCCAAACAATTAAAAGGAGTTTAATATTTATTATAGAATATACTAATAGCAAAATTAGGAGAGATAAAAATGCACTTAAAACACATGACAATGAGTCAGTTTAATAATATGGAAAATATTAATGGAGTAATCATTCCTATTGGTTCAACAGAAGCCCATGGTCCGCACTGCCCTTATGGAACAGACTTCCTTATTCCCGAAGAAATATCGAATAGGTTAGCTTCTTTAAGAAGTGATTTGCTGATAGCGCCAACAATAAATTATGGAGCATCATGGAATTTAGGATTTTTTCCTGGCACAATAAATATCAGTAGTGAAACTCTAACTAAGTATTTAGTAGAAATTGGTAGTGGGTTCCTTAAGTGGTCAATTGATAATATAGTAATTATGAATGGACATGGTGGTAATAACCCTGCAATAAGAATTGCAGCACAGCACCTTGCAGATAAAGGTGCTAAAGTTTTAGTTATAGACTGGTGGCTTGATTATCAAGAAGAAATATTAGAAATATGTACAACAAAAGGACACGCAGGAGAAGATGAAACATCGGTTATGCTTGCTATTGATGATACTTTAGTTGACATGAGCTTGTCCTTAAGCAACCCTAATATACCTATTGGGAAGGTCTATACTTCTAAAATATCTAATAAAGTATTAGAAAACGCAATGACTGGTGATGCTACAAAAGCTACTAGAGAAAAAGGTGAAAAAGTACTAAGTCTAGTAGTTGCTAAGATAGGGGAGCTATTAGATAAGTATTTCGCTGGTATATATACAGAAAAGAAGTAAAGATTGGAACAAAGCATGTTTAAATTTATTCTAATAAATAATTGTTAAAATTTGATAACAATACATGTTTTATATTGCTATTTTAAACATATAAGAGGTATATTTAAAATGAGCTTTTATAGCTTCTGGGAGGGTCAGCATGTTAGAGTTCAAAAGTGTAACTAAAAGATATAAAGATTTAATTGCTATAGATAATATATCGCTGCAGATTGGAAAAGGAGAGTTTGTTTTTTTTGTTGGTCCAAATGGGGCAGGTAAATCAACTTTACTAGAGTTGATTTCATGCGAAGAAAGACCAACTAAGGGGCAGATAATTTTTGATGGTATGGATTTAACAAATATGAGGAAGAATCAAGTACCAAAGGCTAGGAGAAAAATGGGAATAGTTTTTCAAGATTTTAAACTCCTACCAAACCTTACGGTAGAAGATAATATTGCTTTTGCGTTAAGAGTTGTAGGCTCTAGTAAGGAGACCATAGTAGAAAGAGTAAATGAGGTTCTTGAGATAGTTGAGATGGATCATAGGAAAGAATACTATCCAGAACAACTTTCAGGAGGAGAACAGCAAAGAACAGCTATTGGTCGTGCACTCGCAAACTGGCCAAAAATTATTATGGCAGATGAACCAACAGGAAATTTAGATCCAATGATTACAGAAACCATTATTGATTTATTCTCTAAAGTCAACGAAGCAGGAACAACCGTCTTGATGGCTACACATGATTTAAATGTAGTAAAGAGAATGAAAAAAAGAGTAATAACTCTTAATAAAGGCCGTCTAGTTAGTGATGACGCTCAAGGGGGGTTCTCTCTTGTTCTCTAATCTAGGAAATCATTTCAAAGTTGCTTTTAAGAATCTACTAAGAAATAGCTGGATGACCACTGCTTCAATAACAACAATTTTTGTGGGACTTTTTATTGCGGGTCTTGTTATAATTTTAATATCAAATGTACATTTCTTTATTGACCAAGTTGAGTCAGAGCTTTTAATTAAAGTTTTTTTAGAAAGGGATTTGGCAGCAGATCAAAAAATAATTCTAGAGGAAAGAATAAATAACCACCCTTTAGTTGATTCTGTTAGATACGTAGATATAGAAGAGGGCAGAAGGGTTTTAGAAGAGCAATTTGGAGAAGATGCAGATGTTTTAGAAGGTCTTGATCTAGATGAAATTTTATGGGATGGATTTGAGATAACCGTTTATGATGCAGCACAGATTACTCTAGTAGCACAAGCTGTTGAAGGTTTTGAGGGCATTGATGAAATTGTATATGGAAAAGAGTATATTTCTGATTTGTTAAGGGTTACTGAGATGATTAACTATGTGGGATTAATACTAGCAATTATTGTCAGTATAGCATCAACATTTGTAATTTTTAATACAGTTAGATTAACGGTTCTTATGAGAAAAGATGAGATTTCTATTATGAGATATGTTGGGGCAACAAATTGGTACATAAGGCTCCCTTTCATTTTAGAAGGATGGATTATCGGGCTTTTAGGGGCAATGTTAGCTTCTGGGGCACTTATTTGGGCATATAATGAGTTTGCAGTTTGGTTTGTTACTAATATCCAATATGTTAGAGTCGTTCCAGTAAATATCGTAACCCAAAACATTTTAATTGCCTTGAGCATAGGTGGTTCAGTTTTAGGAGTATTTGGCAGCACTTTATCATTAAGAAGATTTCTCA
>PWPR01000138.1 GCA_003557085.1 Clostridia bacterium
ATAATGAGTGGATATTTTGTACGGGGATAGATGCCTAAATCTTTAAACGGCGGACGCAATGGTCCATTGTGTGACACAATTTCATGATCGCGGATTTTAATAAGCAATGCTAATTTTTCTTCAAACAATCCATCATAATCTTTTAAATCATAACCAAAAAGCGGAAAGGATTCAATGAATGACCCTCGACCAGCCATAATTTCAGTGCGACCATGAGTTAAAGCATTCAAAGTTGAATACTGTTCATAAACTCTTACGGGGTCATCGCTGCTTAAAACCGTTACCGCACTACCGAGTTTAATGGTTTTGGTAAGTTTTGCGGCTGCCGCAAGTACGATTTGCGGTGCAGAAACCGCAAAATCTTTCCGGTGGTGTTCCCCAATGCCAAAATAATCAAGCCCAACGTTTTCAGCCAAAACGATTTCATCAATTACTTGATTGATGCGTTCATCATAACCAATGGTTTCTTGCGTAATTGGATCTTTCATCACTTCTGCGAATGTTGTGATGCCGAGTTCTACTTTTCTCATGTTATCACCGTTTATATTATATAGGAATTCACTAAACAAAACTGACAATACGCTTCATGAGACAACATATCAATAGCTTTGCATTGGAAAAGTCATTGATTGGCGGTGAAAAAACCAATCAATGACTTACTTGATTCTATATTTCTATTGGGATTAAACCAACCAGTGCTTTAATCTTCTTCTTCAGCTTCGACTGTTGAGAATCTAAACTCTATTAAACCATCATCTCCCACGGAAGTATCGTCAAAGTAAATTCTAATACTAACAAAACCTGGCCCTGTATTCCCATAAACAAACGTAACAGTGTTGCCATCTTCTTCAGCGCGAGAGTTTGATGTTGTCACAACATAATTTTTATTACTCGCGTCTTCTGGAAGTATTTCAATCTCAAGTGTAAGCACTGTTCCTATTTCAATTTCTGGGCGATCTGAACTATCATTAATATTGGGTAGAGTGAATCCATCAACGGTAATAATTACTTCATCAATAGTAATCTCTGGCGCTTCACCTTCTATTGTTTCAAAACGATATTCTAAAACTCCATTATCTCCAACCGATGCATCCTCAAATGTTATAAACACACTAACATTTCCAGGACCCGTATTCCCAAAAAGGAACGTAATGGTGTTTCCATTTGCATTTGCGCGAGAATTCGATGTGGTCACGGTATAGTTTTGATTGCTGGCGTTTTCTGGAAGAATCTCGACATCAAGTGTTATTTCTGTACCAATTTCAACTTCTGGGCGGTCTTCACTATCATTCGCTTCTGGTAAAGCAAACTCACCCGCATTCACAATAACTTCATCAATTTCAACATCGACTGGGTCATCTTCAAACGTTTCAAAGCGATATTCAAGCATTCCTGCTTCACCCACCGAACTATCTTCAAAGAAAATGCGAATACTTACACGCCCTGGTCCTGTTGCACCGTACACAAATGTAACTGTATGATCATCAACTTCGGCTCTAGAGTTTGATGAACTTATTGTATAATTTTTGTTTTCAGCATTTTCGGGAAGAATTTCAATATCGAGCGTAAATGTGGTTCCAATGGCGACGCGTGGACGATCTTCAGGATCATTAGGCTCTGGCATATCCACATTATCAGCGTTTACAATAACATCGGTAATAATAATACCTTCAGTTGCAGCAGGAATCGTTCGAAAACGAAATTCAAGTGTTTCTAATGCTTCATCGTCAAACTCAATCAATACACTAACATTCCCTGGTCCAGTGATTCCAAAGACGAATGTAATGGTGTTACCATCCGCTTCGGCTCTAGAATTGGAAGTCGTGATGGTGTATGCTTGATTGGATGCAAAAGCTGGTTCAAAATCTACCGTCAGTGTGATTTCTGTACCAAGCTCGACTTCAGGTCGCACATCTGGGTTATTAACCTCTGGTAGTTCAAAATCTCCTGCACTGACATGTACACTTTCGGTTGGCACCTCTTCATCGTCTCCAACCCAAACAGCAGTTAAAGTGATATCATCATTCACGGTGTCAACGTTAAAGTCCCACGTCTCATCACCATGATTCCAAACACCCGTAAAAATGAATCCTTCACGTTCAGGGTCTGCAGGTTGAGTAACCAAATCACCTGCATCGACAACTTGCTCAGCAATTTCTGTGCCACCATCTGTTTCAAATGTAACCGTAAAGGTTTCATCTTCTGCTGGTGTGGATTCACCACAAGCAACTGCAGTCATCATCGTAAGTATAAATAAACCTAATAACATGAACTTTTTCATAATTCTCTCCTTTTTGATATTATAGTATACTGTTAATCATTAATTTCCCATAACAGCTTGGTATGATCATCGTCATTTATAAACGCTTCACCAAGTATATCTGCAAACGAACCCGGAAGTTCATAAAAGACGCCATCACCAGGATTGAGTGGTGTATTGCTTACCGCAGTATTATTCGATCCCGTAGGCGGTGCTAATATATCCGTATCAACATTTCCATATTCTTGGTCACCTACAGCACGCGGGTCATGATTGGTTTCAATATATACGCTATCGAATGCTTCCGATGCGATTGCGTATGGTGTATCTTCATAAGCATACACATTAATCGCAGCATAACTGTTCTCAATACGACCATCACCTTCTAAGAACCCCGCAATACCACCTACATTTACTCGGCCACCAACATAGGAGCGTCCATTTAGTGCGGCGTAGTAACGTTCACCAACATATGAGTCGCTAATTAACCCAGCATTAATACCTGCAATGCCACCAACATATTGGTCCCCATGAACACGAATGCCATTGAAGTAACTTTCTCGAATTATACCCTCTGGACCATTGTATCCAACGATTCCACCAATAACACGATTATTCCCAGTTCCTTCTGGAGGTTCTACGTTCCAATAACGCTGTGCCAAAAGCTTACCAACTGATGTTGTATTGGATTGTTCAATGACACCATAATTGAATCCTGCAATGCCACCCATGTAGCTATATCTTGATAACGTTCGACCACTTTCGACAGCGTTAAACGCACCCAAAGCGCCACGGTTTTCACAACCAGAAATCGTCCCGTAGTTGATGCTTACAATGCCACCGCCACCAATATTGGCTTTTAATACTCCAATTGAAGACCCTGAACTTCTATACATACAGCTTTCAATGAGCCCTTCTTCATGGTTGATACCAACAAGGCCACCAGCACCACCTTCATACTTTGAATCTGGGTTTCCAACTTCACCCGCTGATGAAGTAATGAGTGTCCATGATACCGTATCACGAATCGTTCCACGGTTTTCATGGGCAATACTTGCAATCAGTGGTGTTGTACCTGTTAATAATGTCCCGCGAATTGTTAAATTATGGATCAAAGCAGATTCTTCGAGTTCAAAAAACAACCCTGCATTCCCAGATATCGTTATTTCAAAACCGTTCCCATCAAATGTCCCTAAGAATCTATTGCCCTGTATATTAGTATACGAAGATTCATGGGTAATATCTGTACGCATTTCGTAGTATTTTCCAAGTCCAACTTCATCATTATTTGCGATGTTAGCAATGTCACTTGAGTTATATAGTAAAAACGGATTGTCTAGTGTGCCTTCTCCTTTAAATGGTAAATCACGTACTTCGACTGCTTCATTACCATCGGTAAGAATAACGACCTTGTAAACACCACCTTGTATTGCTTCATCTGGTGTCCATACAATGGTTGTTTCATCTAACAAAGTATGCGATCCTGAAACAACCATGCCTACTTCCTCATATTCAAAGGTATCATTACCATACGGGTCAACAGTTGGGGTCCCAGCATACAATGTCACTGTAAATTCCGTATTATTTGTAACACCTGTTTGAACCCATTGCATTGAACTCGAGAAAGCATCTTCCGTCATGCCTACTTCAGTAGGGAATGGTTCAACACGACGCCAATGCGCATATAATGTCACATCGTCTGTCACAATATCAACCGCAAAATCCCAACGTGATGTAAAATCACTATCTTTAAACCAACCAATAAATTCAAATCCATCATCCCGAGATGGTTCTCCAGGATTCGTAATCCTTCTTCCTGTCTCTACTTCGATTGAATCCATTGCGCTTCCGCCACCACTATCAAAGCTCACAGTGTGGGTAAATACTTCATCATCACCGCCGCAAGCGACAATCAAAAACCCTATGAAAAAAAACATCATAAGCGTGACAATGGCTTTCATTTGAACTGTTTTCCGTCTCATTAAAACCCTCCTAAATACGATGTAAGCGCTAACGATAATTGTATACTTTATACTATCACGCTATTATACATCAAGCCACAACGATTATTTTAGTGTTCTATTGATTTTACTTATACCATCTGCTTTGAAAAAAAAGAGAACCTAAAAAAAACGCACCTTCAACTTCACAGTGCGTTTCCTTCATATTCCTTTTTAATGAATGATAGAAATTTATCGGTATCTGTATAAAGCACATTGCTTTTCTTCCATATTAATCCAATTTCAATGGGG
>PWPR01000021.1 GCA_003557085.1 Clostridia bacterium
AATAGAAATAATGGAGGGCGAGTTGTTTTTGATCCACATAGCAAAAGTCATTATATGAGTGTAAGTAATGTGCTGTATGAGTATGAACCCACTACCGACCAATTGCAAAATATATTAACACTTGAAAATGGATCGTTAGAGCAGCTAAACATAACTAGTAGTCATATTTACTTCTATAATCCCTATACTAAAAACATTGTTAGTGTTTTAAAAGAAGGAGAAGATATAAAAATAGAAGTTGAAAATGTTGCTGAATATGTAGGTTATATGAGAAATTATAATTTCTATTTTATTCAACAAGAAAGATTTAACCAAATATTAAGAATGAATGTAAGCGATTCATCTGATATAAGGGAAGTAAGAAACGAATCAAACCCAACTATGGATACCTATTTAGCATATGATGCAAGAGCATTTTATGTAGATGGCTATATAGTAGCTTTAATATCAGAAAGAGGAATGGGACGCACAGATTGGGTACGTTTTCTTGATATTGAGGATGGGATAAAAGAGTTCATTATCTATCAATATGGTTACCCACAAGACTATGCTCCAGTAGTAGTTGGAAAAGTTGGAGAAGAGTTGAAAATGTATAGCTATAGAGAAGGAGAGATAGTAGAGCTTGTCAAGAGTAGTACTACAGGTGGTTTAATGAAAAGTATAAATCATGCTGGCGATTATATATATTTTATAGGTGATGCTGCAGCAGAGAACAAGATTTATAGGACAAATATCCATAGCTTTGAAACAGAACTCTTTTATGAAGCTGATAATAAGATAGAAGAGCTATATTTAGCAAACCACTGGATTTATTATAAGTCTTATGAAGCACCTGGTCTATACCAAGTTCATCCAGATAATTTTGAAGAAAAATACATAGGAAATTAATAGTATGGGAGTTATTTAGCTCCCATTTATTATGTATAATCTAAGTAGTAGAGATAAAAGAAGGTGATAGTTTGATATATCAGGCCAGTAAGAAGGATTTAAAGGCAGTAGCTAGTTTGGCAAGTGAACTTTGGAAAGAAGCTGTTTATGAGGATTTAGAGGAGCTTTTTGACAATATTTTAAACAATCCTGGCTTTGCTATCTTTTTAGCTTTTAAGCATAGCCTTGCTGGGTTTGGCTATTTTTCACTCAGAAATGACTATGTAGAAGGAACTACTACAAGACCAGTAGGTTATGTTGAAGGCGTTTATGTTAAAGAAGAGTTTAGAGGCGATGGGATTGCTAGGCAGTTAGTTGAGAAAGGCACTAAATGGGCTAAGGCTAAAGGAGCAAAAGAGATGGCGTCAGATTGTGAGCTTTCTAACAAGAGAAGTGAAGAGTTCCATAAGGCAATAGGATTCATGGAAGCAAATCGAATTATTTGTTTTGTAAAGGAGATTGAGTAAATGATAGAAAATACCCTTAGAGCTAAAATTTTAACTATGCTTGATGAGGACATTAATTTTATTACAGAAGAGATAGCACTTAATGAAAACTCTAAAGGCATGAAGATTTTTAATGAGCCTTTAATTGGATTTGCAAAAGCTGATGATCAAATGTTTAATAAACTAAAAGATGAAAGTATTATTGGTGAGCACTTTAGGCTTCCACTAGAGTGGTTTAGTTCAGGGAAAACTGTAATATCAGTATTTTTCCCATTTACTAACAGAATTAGAGAAGAGAATGCTAAGATAAGAGATTGGCCAGCCCCAGAGTGGCTTCATGGAAGAATTGAAGGACAAAACTTTATTAATTATGTCATGAAAGAACTTATAAAAGAACTTGAAAACATGGATATAAGAGCAATTGAACCTGCAAAAGATAATAGGTTTTTCTCAAGAGGAAGCAGTCCTACTGATGACAAGCTTACCTTTACTAGTAACTGGTCTGAACGACATGTTGCATTTGTTTGTGGACTTGGCACATTTTGTCTATCAAAAGGCCTTATTACTAAAAAAGGAGTTGCTGGAAGATTTGCCAGCCTCATAATAGATGTAGAAATAGAAAGTAGTGTTAGAGAGTATTCTAATTATGATGAGTATTGAAGTTTATGTGGCGATTGTATAAAGAATTGTCCAGCAAATGCAATTAGCTTTAAACAAGGTAAAAATCATTTCATATGTAGTAATTTCTTAACAAAAATAAGGGAAAAGCATAGCCCAAGATATGGATGCGGCAAATGTCAAGTAGGTGTAGAGTGCGAATATGAGGTGCCAGTACAGTGAGAGTAGTTAATTTGTTACTTGACACAATAAAAAAAGAGTACGATAGTTATAATGACATAAGATCTAAACAGATTAATAAAATTGCAATAAATACAATTAAGCTTTTGCCTAACAAACATGATGAAGTTATCGAAATAATAAATGGTTTACTAAAGAGAGACGATAAGCTGGTGTTTCCACTTATGACAATATGGGTCAAAGAGTTAGAAATATATGATTACAAATATTTTGAGACATATCAGAGTTGGTTGAAAAACTATGTAAACAGATGGGGACGGTGTGACATATATTGTTACCATGTGTTAAACCCTATGTTTGAACGTTATGAAGATAAGATTTTTAAGAGGGTAAAGAACTGGGTTAAATCAGATCTAACATATGTTAGAAGAGCTGCTGCAGTTGTGATGATTAAATCTACTAGGAGTTTTGAAGTAAATACCTCTATTGAAAATATATTTTACGTCACAGAAAGATTAGCTCTAGACACAGAACATCATGTTCAAAAAGGAGTTGGATGGCTAGTTAAATATGCATACCTCGCTTATCCAAAAGAAGTAGAAAACTATTTAAGAGAAAATGTGAAAGATTTACCTAGAAGAGTATTTAGATATGCACTTGAGAAATTCCCTAAAGCACTAAGAGCAGAAATGATGAAATTATAAGTCACAAAGGGAGCTTAAAACTCCCTTTGTGATGTTTTTATCTGTCTATTGTACCTAAATCAACTGTTTCTCCTTTATTTGCCGTAACGTTCCTTACAAGGTAAGCGGCTGATCTCATATGAACAAAATCATAAACTCCTGCCTGAAGAGGTATGACAAAAGTTCCGTCTGACAATGCATCAAACGCAATTCCCTCTTTATCATCTCTTACACCATTGACATATCGCATTACATATATTTCAGCATTATTCCGAGTTCTTCCTATGACAATTCCATGATCAAAGTTAATCTCATAGTTTGTGTCTGCCATTATTTCCATTGAAAATCTGTTAGTGTTAGGGTCTATATAAGATAGAGAACTTCTGTGGAGATTAGTTACATTGAGTATGTTTTCCTCAAAGTCTATACCGATGAATGCAGTCTTAGAGCGAATAGGAACATAAGCATCATATCTTCCATTAGAATCAGTAAAAGAGAGCTCTCTGTGAACATGTAGATCTCTCTGAGCCCACATTACTCTTATATTACTAGCTGGCTCTCCTGTTGTAGGATAATATACTACTCCATGAACTCTGGCTGTTGGTTGATTAGTTACTATAAAGTTTGATACTCCCTCGACATATTCTTCATCTATAGAGGTGACAATTTTTACAACAAAATTCCTATCATTGTCCATTGCAGAAGTTGTATAACTTGCTCGGATACGGCCATTTTCATCTGTTACTTGTGTTTCATAAACTACCTGATTAAAACGACCATACTCCATTGAGGACATAAAGAATTCAACAAAAAAACCCTCTACTGGTAAACCATCATCATCTGTTATAGTTGCTTCTAAAGAAATTCTTTAATTTCCTCCGTTTCTAACAACTCGAGGGTAAACAGTGTGGCTAATGTTCTCAGTTATAACTATTTCAGGTTCAGGTGGGAGTTCTTCATAAATATTGAGCAATGTGTCACCAAGTGAAACTGAAGCCATTCTCTTCGTTGCATCCCAGCTAACATTTGCACCTAATGCTTCTCCAACAAATCTTGCAGGCACATAAGTTCTTCCTGCTTCAAGAGTTGCTGGGACATCAAGCTATATAAGCTCACCATTAACATAAGCATTGATATCATCAATAACTAACTTCACTTCTATTTCATCTTTGATACCAGTAACTGTTCTTGTAGTTCCATCCCAGTCAACCGTAGCGCCTAAATTTTCAAAGATACTTCTCATGGGCACTAAAAATCTACCACTCACATTAATTCCCTCTAGATTTACAGGGTCTAAAGCTATGCTGAAAACCGAACTTACTAACATTGCTAACAGAAAAAGCGTAACAATAGTTTTACTAACTTTCATTCTGGCACCCCCCAGATTTATTTTATACACTTTAATTTTAAAGATTATTAAAGGATTTAACAAGCTGCATTGTAAAATCAAGTTAGCCACTAAAATAAAAAGAATAAAAGAGTCATGTGTGCCTGTGTTATAGTTTAGTTACAACCAATAACTAAATAACATGGAGGCAATCACATGACTCAAGTACAGAATATCATAGAAATACCTATTAGTAAAAAGGGAAGTCATCTTAGTTACAAAGAAATGTG